>DASVRH010000288.1:0-7337 GCA_036388715.1 Solirubrobacteraceae bacterium
GCCGGCGAGCCCGTCCAGCGCGTCGAGCGCGCACCCGATCGCGGCGTCGGCGGTGCCGAAGACCGCCATGTGCCCGTCCCCCAGCCGCTTGACGAGCCGGCCGTCGTGCTCCTTGATCGCGGGCTCGACCACGCCCGAGACCGCGCGCAGCAGCTCGAGCGCCGCCTCGTCGCCGACGTCGAGCACCCACGACGAGAACCCGACGAGGTCGGTGAAGAGGATCGCGGCGCCCTCGTGCCCGTGGCCGCGCCCCGCCTTCTCGGACACCGCCTGCCAGAGCTGGAGCGCGGTGAGGCCCGCCTCGCGCGCGGCGCTCTGGCGCGTGTCGCGCAGCTCGGTCAGATGGCGAGCGACGATCTCGGCGGGGCGCCCGCCCGCGGTCGACAGCTCGTCGCCGAAGCGCTCGTCGCCCGGCAGCCATTCGCGTGCGGCGTCGAGCGCGCGCAGGACGGCGGGATGGGCGTCGGCGCGGCGCAGCGCGCTCGTCAGCCTGGCCAGGCGACGCGGGGAGGCATCGCCGGCGGAGGGGCCTTCGGCGCTCATTCCTCTTCGAGGTGGAGGACCATCTCCTCGCCCTCGAGCACGACGTCGATCGGCTCGATGACCACCCGGCGCGGGCCCTCCTCCACCGCTCCGGCGACGACCGCCTCCATCCCGAGCGCGGCCGCCTCGCGGACGACGGCCTCGGCGTCGCCCGCCCGGCAGTAGACCGCGAACCCCACGCCCATGTTGAGCGTGGTGTACGCCTCGCGCTCGGACATGCCGGCCCGGTCGGCCAGGAAGCGCAGCACCGGCGGCACCGGCATGAGCGTGTGGATCCGGTAGGTGAAGGCCGACCCGGTGCGCATGAGCTTGAGGAAGCCGTGGCCGGTGACGTGCGACAGGTAGGAGACCTGTGCGCCGCTCGCCACGACCCGCGTCACGAGCTCGGCGTAGACGACGGACGGGTCGAGCAGCGCCTCGCCGAAGCGCCGGGCGCCGTCGATCTCGGTCAGCAGCCCGTCCGGGAGGCCCTCGGCCACCTTGCGCGCGAGCGACGCCCCGTTGGCGTGCAGCCCTGACGAGGCCACGAAGACGATCGCGTCGCCCGCGGCCAGCGACTGGCCCAGGATGGGCTCGACGCCCGCGGGCACCACGCCGACCGCCGCGCCCGCCAGCTCGATCTCGGCGGGGTCGACGAGCCCGGGCAGCGTCGGCGACTCGCCGCCGCCCCAGACGGCGCCCGCGGCCTCGCACGCCCGCCGCCAGCCGTCGCGCAGCCCGTCGGCGCGCGGGCCGGCATACCAGTCCCCCGAGCCGGTGGCGTAGTAGGCGTTGACGACGAGCGGCGCCGCCCCGACGCAGCAGAGGTCGTTGACGATCGCCGCGACCGTGTCGTAGGCGACCGCGTCGAAGCGGCTCTCCCCCGTCAGCTCCTCGTACTGGCGGGCGATGATCGACTTCGTCCCCAGCCCCTCGACGACGAACGCGAGCGTCGTGTCGCCGAGCGAGAAGACGAAGGCGGGCTGGCCGCGCGAGGCGTCGTGGGCCCGCCCGCCGCGCGCCTCGAGCAGCGGCGAGGTGGCCAGCGCCTGCGCGAGGGCGGCTCGCTTGGCGGCGTCGAGGACGTCGTAGTCGACCCCGGCCTGCCGGTAGGCGCTCTCGCCGCTCACGAGCGCCATCGTACGGAGACGCGAAAGAGACCGGCGCCTCGCGGCGCCGGTCTCCGTCGGTGCGACTGACCAGGGAGATGCGGTCAGCCGTCCTCCCTGCGCCCCGGAACGGTCAGCAGCCGGAGCGTCAGGATCAGAAACCCGATCCCGCTGAGCAGCATCGCCACTCCCATCACGATCGCGAAGGTCGAGACCGATTCGGCGAAGTACGCCGTGTTCAGCGCCGTCGACAGCGAGATCTGGTTCAGCCAGAGGTCGCGGAGCGGGTTGTTCATCGCCTCACCGGACTTCAGCGCGGCCTCGGCCTGCTCGTCGGGGACCGGGGTGTTGTCCTTCTTGTAGACCGCGCGCGGCAGCTCGGCGTAGACCTTGCCCTGCGTGGCCTCGAGCACGTGCTTGCGGGTGACCTCGGCGAACGCCTCGGCCTCCTTGCCGGTGTCCACCTTCTCGTTGGGGATCGAGGAGTCGGGCGTGCCGACGATCTGCTCGGCCGCGAGGTCTTCGTGGATGCGGTCGCGGCCGTCGATGCCGCTGTAGATCGCGCCGATGCCGAACGCGATGAGGATGATGCTGGCGACGAGCCCTCCGATGCGAGTGACGCGTGTCATGTCCGTCTCCCTTTCTCTAGCTGACCTGGACCCAGTACATCGCCCCGAGCGGGTCCGGAGGTCGTCGCCGCTCCGCACATTTCCTGCGGGAAACCCGCAGTCAGGCGTAGGCTCTGCCCGTGACCCACCTCGCTCTCCGCGCCGCGCTCTGCGCGCTCGCGCTCACCCTCGCCGTGGCAGCGCCCGCGGCCGCCCAGTCCGACCCGATCGAGGCCGTGTGGGAGTTCAGCGGCGGCCAGATCGCCGTCGAACGGCAATCCGACGGCACGTTCGTCGGCATCGTCGTCCGGCCGACGCAGCTCTCCGAGTGCACGCACCAGAACGGCGAGCCGGTCTGGATCGACATCCGAAGCCAGCCCGACGGGCAGTACTTCGGCCGCCACCAGTACTTCCGCACGTCGGACTGCTCGTTCATCGAGCGCGGCATGATCGCGCTGCGTGTGCTGCAGAACGAGCAGGGCGCGACGTTCCTCCGGGTCTGCTTCGACTCGCCGGAGCGATCGCCGAACGAGCAGCCGAGCATCGCGCCCGACGGGACGAACACCTCGACCGACGACGGGTGCCGCGACTCCAACCAGATCTCGCCGCTGCCCACGACGCCGCCGAAGCTCGCCGACGTCGTGAGCGGCCTTCCCCCGCAGACGCGCGGCTGCGCGAGCCGGCGCAAGTTCCCGATCCGCCTGAAAGAGCCGGTCGGCGACGCGATCGCGGCGACGCCCAAGCCGAAGGTCACCCGCAACGGCAAGAGCATCCCGGTGACCTTCACCGGCGGGCGCTGGCGCTCGGTGATCGACCTGCGCGGCCTGCCGAAGGGGCGCTACACGTTCAAGATCGTCGCCAAGACGGTCCGCGGGCGCACGATCCAGGGCTCGCGCAAGTACAAGACGTGCGGCAAGGTGCGCCGGATCGGCAACGTCGGGCCCATCTGATCCGCAGGCCGCTCAGCAAGGAGCTCGCCCGCCGGTTCCCAGAGCTGGCGGGCGAGGCCGAGCAGCTCATCGCCGCGGGGGCCGTCCACGTCGACGGCCTCCCGGCGACGAACCCGCGCACGCTCGTCGACGCGTCGGCCTCGGTGAGGGTCGCGGGTGAGGAGCGCGCGCTGCGCGGCCGGGCGAAGCTCGCCGCCGCGCTCGAAGGGTTCGGGATCGACGCGACCGGGGCGGTCGCGCTCGACGCGGGCGCGGCGGCCGGGGGCTTCGTGCAGGCGCTGCTCGACGCGGGTGCGCGGCGCGTGTACGCGGTCGAGGCGGGGTTCGGGCAGCTGCTCGGCTCGCTGGCCCAGGACGAGCGCGTCGTCAATCTCGAGCGCACGAACGTCGGCGCGCTCGACCGCGAGCTCGTGCCCGACGCGCTCGACCTGGTCTCGCTCGACGTCGGCTACCTGCCGCTGGCCACGGCGGTGCCGCAGCTCTCGGCGGCGCTGGCGTTCGCGCCGGGCGCCGAGCTGGTCGGGCTGGTCAAGCCGAAGGACGAGCTCGGGCTCGGGGAGCTGCCGGCCGACGCCGAGAGCGCCGCGGCGGCGGCGATCGCGAAGGCATCGGAAGGGATCGCGGCGGCGGGCTGGGACGTGGTCGCGACGATGCCGTCGCCGGTCACGGGCTCGCGCGGCGCCGTCGAGGCGCTGCTGCACGCGCGGCGCGCCGCCGCGTAGCCAGCTCGTCGCGGGCGGCGACGAGGTCCAGCGCCTGGCCCAGCCCGCGGTGGAACCGCCGCGGCGTCGTGGCCGGAGCCAGGTGGTCGGACTGGATCTCGACCATCGGCGCGTCGAGGCGCTCGGCCAGCGCGCGCTGCATCGTCGGCGGGACCAGGAGGTCCATCGTGCAGACGAGCACCGCGGCGGGGATCTTCACCTCGCCGATCCACGACCGGCTGTCGAAGCGGCCGATGTCGCGGCCCGCCTCGGCGACGTCCTCGGGAGAGCCGCGGCGAAGCTCTCCCACGACCCACGCCGTGGTCACCGGGTCGCCCTGCGCGAGCTGCTCGACGAACAGCTCCCAGGTCCACTTCGGCGCGAGCCGCAGCCAGAGCTGGAAGACGCTCATCGAGTACCAGACCGCGCGCATGATCGGGCTCGACTTGAACTCCGAGCTCGTGGCGCACAGGACCACGCCGCGCAGTATCTCGGGGTGGCGCAGCGCGAGGATCTGCGCGATCGCGCCGCCCATCGAGTACCCCACGGCGATCACGGGGCCGGCGTCGAGGTGGCGCACGAGCGCGGCGGCGTCCTCGGCGCAGTCGTCGAGCCGGAACGGGGTCATGGGCCGCGTGCCGCGCCCATGGCCGCGGGCGTCAAGCGCGATGACGCGCCACCCGTCGACCTGGAGCAGCCGCCACGTCCGGAACCAGTGCGGGTCCGACGGGACCATCCAGCCGTGCAGGAGCAGGATCGTGCCCCGCGCCCTGGCGGGGTCGGGCGGCGGGCCGGTGTCGCGCCAGAAGAGCTGGCCGTGGCCGGCGACCTCCTGCACGTGGCCCTCGGGGAGCGGCGGGCGCGGCTCGTCCAGCAGCGTGCCGCCGCCGCGGAGGAAGGGCAGCAGCACCCGCGGCTCCGCGGCGAAGCGCCCGATCGCCTCCGCGTAGCCGCGCGCGGTCCTCAGCGTCTCCACGCGGCGCGACGATACAGGCGGCGCCGGGCGGCTAGCGCCGGTGCTCGAGCGCGAGGCGGACGCCCAGCCCGACGAGCACGGTGCCCGTCAGCTGCTCGAGCCGGCGCTCGAACGTCGGCCGCAGCGCGCGCTGCGCGCGCGTGACGAGCACCGCGAGCAGCGAGTACCACGCGAAGTCGATGCTCACGACGAGCAGGCCCATCAGGAGCGTGAGCGGCAGCACCGGCGCGCCGTCGGGGACGAACTGCGGGAACAGCGCGACGAAGAAGACCGAGAGCTTCGGGTTCGCCAGGCTTGTCAGGACGGCATCGCGGAAGGCGCGCCGCGAGGCCACCCGCTCCCGCGGGACGCCCTCCGCCGCCCTCGGGGCGCCCTTCCGCGCGCGCCAGAGCGCCTGCGCTCCGAGCACGACGAGCACGACCGATCCCGCGATCCGCAGAGCCTCGAAGGCGACCTGCGAGGCGGCGACGACCGCGGCCACGCCGACCGCGGAGAGCAGCGCCCACGCGAGCACCCCGACCGCGTTGCCGGCGATCGTGGTGAGCGCCTCGCGCGTGCCGCCGCGCAGCGCGCTGCGCACGACGAGCGCGGTCGCGGCGCCGGGCGTGACGCTGAGGATCGCCGCGACGGCGACGAAGGCGAGCACGCTGTCCATGCGATGAGCCTACGATGCGCACATGCCGCGCTTCCATCACCTGTGGATCGTCGAGGCGGAGCTCGAGGTCACGAATCCCGCGACCGACGGCGAGGCCCGCGGCGACCGGATCTACCACGCGCTCGAGCGCTACGCCAGCGACGAGACCGAGCCCTATCCGCTTCAGTGCCGGAGCACCGACGACGGCTGGCTGGAGCTGACGTTCCCCGTCTTCGGCGCGACGCGGTTCGCCGCGCTGGCCGCGGCCACCACGCTGCTCGCCGAGGCCTGCGCCGACGCGGACGCCGGCATCGGCGTCGTGCGCCTCACCGCCGGGGAGAGCACGAACGAGATCGAGGGCTACCGCGAGCGCTTCCAGCGGATGGAGGCGTCGCAGTAGCCCTCGGGCTGCTCAGGTGACGACGAGGCGCAGCGTCGTCTCGGCCTGCGCGCCGCCGGCCTTGAGGACCAGGCGCACGGCGTAGCGGCCGCGCTTGCGGACCGCCGGCAGCGTCACGGTGACCTTGCCGGCGCCGACCGCGTGGCTTGCCCTGGCGACGCGCTTGGTGCCGCGCCGGACCTCGATCGCGAGCGTGCCGGCCGTCGCGGCGGTCACGGAGACCTTCGCCCGGCGGCCGCGGCGCACACGCACCGAGCCCTTCGCCGAGCTGATCGAGACCGGCGCGCCGCGGTCCTCGCCGCGCCCGCCGAGGTCCGCGACGATCTCCGCCGTCGGGGGCGTGGCGACGAAGCCGCTGGGGGTCGTCGGGCCGCCGCCGATGTCGTGGGAGGGGCCGCCGCCGGAGGAGCCGCCGCCGGACGGGTCGGAGGGGTCGGAGGGGTCGGAGGGGTCCGAGGGGTCGCCGCCGCCGGGCTGCTCGCCGCCCTCCGGATCCTCGCCACCTGGTTCCTCACCGCCCTCGGGATCCTCACCGCCGGGCTGCTCGCCACCCTCCGGATCCTCGCCGCCGGGCTGCTCGCCACCCTCGGGATCCTCACCGCCCGGCTCCTCGCCGCCCTCGGGGTCCTCGCCGCCCGGCTGCTCGCCACCCTCCGGATCCTCACCGCCGCCCGGCTCCTCGCCGCCCGGCTCCTCCCCCTCGGCCGCGACGTAGTCCGTGTCGACCTTGCGGATCCGGGAGTACGAGGAGTCGGTGAGCAGCAGGTCGCCGTCGGCGGTGAAGCCGATGCCGCCCGGCTGGCCCATCGCCGACTGGGTCGCGAGGCCGCCGTCGCCCGTGTAGCCGCCGGTGCCGTTGCCGGCGATCGTGTGGATCTTGCCGTCGGGGGTGACGCGGCGGATGTGCCAGTACTGCGTCTGGCTGAAGACGACGCTGCCGTCGGGCGCGACCGCGAGGTCCATCAGGCGGCCGGTGTGGGCGTCGAGCGCGGGGCCCTCGTCGCCTGCGTGCCCGGCGTAGCCCGTGCCCGCGAAGCGGCGGACGACCCCGTCCGTGCCGATGACGCGCACCTTCGCGCCGTAGTCCTCGGCGACGTAGATGCGGCCGTCGGCGTCGACGTCGACGCCGTAGGGGAAGTTCGCGCCGGCCTGCGTGGCCGGCTGGTCGTCGGCCCAGTCCTGCGTGCCGTCGCCGAAGACGAGGTGGATCTTGCCGTCGGGCGTGACGCGCCGCACGTGGTAGGCGAGCGGCTGCGAGATGACGAACCCGCCGTCGGGGTGCATGGCGACGGCCCACGGGTAGTAGAGGCCGGCCTGCGTGGCGGGGCCGCCGTTGCCGGTGTTCCCCTCGAGGCTGCCGTTGCCGGCGACCGTCCGGATTTTGCCGTCGGCCCCGACCTTGCGGACGCGGTTCATGTCCGGCTCGACGACGAGGAA
>DASVRH010000289.1:0-7637 GCA_036388715.1 Solirubrobacteraceae bacterium
CGCCTCGCCGACGAACCGCGCGCTGGCGTCGAGCACCTCGACGAGCCCGCCCGCGTTCATCTCGAACACGCCGGCCTCCGACGTCGAGCCGAAGCGGTTCTTCAGCGCGCGCAGCGTGCGGTACGTGCGCTCGCGCTCGCCCTCGAACTGGAGCACGCAGTCGACCAGGTGTTCGAGCACACGCGGGCCCGCGAGCGAGCCCTCCTTCGTCACGTGGCCGACGAGGATCACGGCAATCGCGTGCTCCTTGGCCACGCGCATGATCCGCGCCGCCACCTCGCGCACCTGCCCCACCGACCCCGGCGCGCCGGTCAGCTCGGCGGCGTGCAGCGTCTGCACGGAGTCGATGACCACGACCTCGGGCCGCTCGGCCTCCAGCGTCGCGACGACGACGTCGAGGTCGGTCTCGGCCACCACGGGGACGTCGAGCGCGGCGCCGGCCAGGCGCTCGGCCCGCAGGCGGATCTGCGCCGCCGACTCCTCGCCCGAGACATAGAGCGTGCGCCGCCCCGCGCCCGCGAGGTTGCCGAGCGCCATGTTCGTCAGCGTCGACTTGCCGATCCCCGGCGAGCCGCCGAGCAGCACGAGCGACCCGGGCACGATCCCGCCGCCGAGCACGCGGTCGAGCTCGCCGATCCGGGTCGACAGGCGGGGCACCGGCGCCGTGTCCACGGCCGAGAGCGGGCGCGGCTTGGCCGCCCGCCCCGGAGCCGAGCCGCCGCGCGCACCCGAGCCCGGCGCCCGCGGCGCCGCCTCCTCGACCAGCGTGTTCCACTCGTGACACCCCGGGCACTGGCCGTGCCAGCGCGGGGTCGAGTGCCCGCAGGAGGAGCAGACGTGGATGGTGGTCGGGCGCGCCATGAAGCGGCGACCCTACGCCCCGGACACGACGGTCCCGCGGCGCCGTGGCACACTCGACGCAAAGCGAGAGGAGAGACGACACATGGCGACACGGAACGGCAGCGCGGTCTGGCGCGGCGACCTCCAGGGCGGCGAGGGCCGCATCACCGTGGGCAACGGCGTCCACGAGGGCCCGTACTCCTTCAAGAGCCGCTTCGAGGACGGCGAGGGCACCAACCCCGAGGAGCTGATCGCGGCCGCCGAGGCCGGCTGCTTCACGATGGCGATGAGCCTCATGCTCGGCGACGAGGGCCACACGCCGGAGGAGCTCCACACCGAGGCCCGCGCGATCCTGCGCAACGTCGACGGCGGGCCCAAGATCACCGGCATGGAGATCAAGACCCGCGGCAGGGTCCCCGGGATCGACCAGGCGACGTTCGAGAGGATCGCCACCCAGGCCAAGGACGGGTGCGTCATCAGCCGCGCGCTCGCCGGCATCGACGACTTCACGCTCGAGGCGACGCTCGAGACGTAGTCGCGTACGTGGTCTCCACGTACGCGAAGAGCGGGTCATCGCAGCGAACGCCACCGTTTTCTGTAGCGTCGCGCGATGCCCGCTCGACGCGCTGCGGCGCCCGCCCTGACGGCGATCCTCCTCCTGGCCCTCGCCCCGTCCGCGAACGCGGACCCGTTCGACACCCAGCTGCTCTCGCGCGTCGAGCCGATCATCGTCGTCGGCAGCGACCACTCCGACGACCCGTCGATCTCGGCCGACGGACGCTACGTCGCCTTCGCGTCGGCCGTCGACAACCTCAGCACGGAGGACAACAACGCGGCGATCAACGTCTTCGTCCGCGACACCGTCGACGGCAGCATCGAGCTGGTCAGCCGCGCGGCGGGCGCGACCGGCGCGGCCGCGGATCGCAACGCGGAGGACGCCTCGATCTCGGCCGACGGCCGCTTCGTCGCCTTCGAGTCGGAGGCCACCAACCTCACGACCCTGGACGACACGACCGAGGACGCCGGCGATCCCGAGAACACCGTGTTCGTGCGCGACCTGCAGGAGGACGACACCGTCGTCGCGAGCCTCACCGACGACGAGCAGTCCGCCGACAGCAACGCCGAGGACCCCTACATCTCGGCCGACGGCACGCACGTCGCGTTCTACTCCGGGGCGGACAACCTGAGCACGAGCGACAGCGACCTGACCGGCGACGTCTTCGTGCGCGACATGGTGAACGGCACCACGACCTTCGCCAGCCGGCCCGACGGCGCGAGCAGCACCGGGCAGAGCGACGAGAACTCCTTCCCACGGGCGATCTCCGAGACGGGCCGCTACGTCCTGTTCGACACCCGCTCGGAGACGATCACCAACCAGGACGCCAACGGCGTGATCGAGGACGCGTTCCTGCGCGACACGCTGAGCGGCACGACGACGCTCGTGAGCCTCGGCGAGGACGGCTCGCCGGGGAACGACTCGACGCACGGGGCGGCGATGACCCCTGACGCGCGCTACGTGGTGTTCAGGAGCTACGCGACGAACACGAGCACCGAGGACAACGACACGTACATCAACTTCTTCGTCCGCGACCTGACGGGCGGCACGACCACGTTCGTCAACCGCGAGACCGGAGAGGACGGCGAGCCCGACGCCGGCGGCACGAACGCGTCGATCACGGCGGACGGCCGCAGGGTCGCGTTCGCCTCGGTGGGCGAGAACCTCAGCGACGAGGACGCGGCCGGCTTCGTCGAGGACGTGTTCGTGCGCGACCTCGACGCCCACACGACGACGCTGATCAGCCGGGCGACGGGCGAGGACGGGGCGGCGGGCAACGGCGGCTCGGGCGAGCCCGCGATCTCCCAGGACGGCGAGGTGGTGGCCTTCGAGTCGTCGGCCTCGAACTTCGGCATCGACGCCGACTCCGATCGCGACATCTTCGCGCGTCTCCTCGGCGAGGGCGGCGACCCGGACCCCGACCCCGATCCCGATCCCGACGGGGGCGGGGACGGAGACGGTGACGGAGACGGCGGCAGCGAGGAGCCGCCGCCCCTCCCGATCTCGACCGTGCCGCCCGTCGGCGTCCTGCCGCCCCCGCCGCCCCCGGGCGGCACGGGCGGGACGGCCGGCGAGCCGCCGGAGATCCGCGGCAGCCGCCGGCCGACGCGGGTCACGAGCGACGGCAACGTCACGACGGGGATCCTTCTCGAGTGCGACCCGACCGGGCAGGCCGAGTGCGTCTACGACCTGGTCGCGACCGCGGCGCGGGCCGGCGGGCGCGCGGTCGCGGCGCAGCGGACGAGGCTCGGCCGCGGGCGCGTGCGCGTGCGGCCCGGGCAGACGAAGGCCGCGCGCTTCAAGCTGACCCGCAAGGCCCTGAGGACGCTGAAGAAGCGCAAGCGCCTGCGGGTCAGCCTGAGCATCACCGGCACCCGCGGCACGCTGAAGACGACCGCGCGGCGCACGCTCGTCCTGAAGCGGCCGAAGCGCTAGAGCGCGCCGAGGACGTCGGCGACGAGGTCGTCGGCGTCCTCGATCCCGCACGAGAGCCGGATGAAGCCCTCGGGCACCGGCTCGATCCCCCAGCGCCCGCGGCGCTCGGCGCTCGAGTGCATGCCGCCGAACGAGGTCGCCTCGACGACGAGCGCGCACGCGCGCAGGAAGCGGTCGGCGGCCTCCGCGCTCTCGAGCGCGAAGGAGACGACCGGGCCGTACAGGCCGCCCATCTGGCGGGCGGCGGCCTCGTGGCCGGGGTGTGCCTCGAGGCCGGGGTAGAGCACGTCGAGGCCGCGGTCGCGCAGCGCGCGGGCGACGGCGAGCGCGTTCGCGCACTGGCGCTCAAGCCGCACGCCGAGCGTCGCCAGCGAGCGGTGCGCGAGCCACGCCTCGAAGGGGCCGGGGATGGCGCCCGTGGCGTCGCGCCACGCGCGCAGCTTCGCGGCGTGCTCGTCGCTCTTGCAGGCGACGTGGCCGAGCACGAGGTCCGAGTGGCCGGTCATCGCCTTGGAGTCCGAGATGACGGCGATGTCGGCGCCCAGCTCGAGCCCCGGCTGCGAGAGCGGCGTGGCCAGCGTGCCGTCGACGACGAGCAGCGCGCCGCGGTCGTGGACCTCGTGCGCGAACGCCTCGATGTCGATCACCGTGAGCGACGGGTTCGTGGGCGTCTCGATCCAGACGACGTTCGCGCCGTCGGCCGCCTCGAGCAGCGCTCCGACGTCGCTGGGCGCGAAGCGGGCGTCGGCGCCGATCAGCCCCGCGGCCTTCGCGACCACGCCGTACGTGTCGTTGGGCAGGACGAACGGGCCTTCGAGCGCGGAGAGGATCGCGGTGCAGGCCGCCATCCCCGACGCGAAGCCGAGCGCCGGCCCGCCCTCGAGCGACGACAGCGCGCCCTCCCACGCCGCCCAGGTCGGGTTGTAGTAGCGCCCGTAGCCCGTGGGCGAGGCCTCGCCGCTGAGGTGGTAGGGCGCGGCGAACGTCGGGCCGGGCAGGAACGGCTGGCCGTTGGCCGCCGCGGGCAGCCCGGCGTGGACGGATCGGGTGCTACGCCCGCTCACAGCTCACGAACCCCGCGGTCTTGTGCGTCGCGTCGCAGAACGGCTTGGTCGCCGAGCGCCCGCAGCGGCACAGCGCGACCGGGCGGCTGCCGTCGAGCTGGAACGCCTTCCCGTCGGCGTCGACGATCCGCACCGGTCCCGTGACCTTGTACGGGCCGTTGTCGCGGACCTTGATCTCGACTTCCGGGTGCTCGCCCACGGAAGGCAAACTAGCGCCCGCAAGCTTCCTCCTGGCGTAGCGTTGTAGACCGCGAAACTGCACCGCAGCGTTCTGGGGGGAGCATTGAGGCTTGGAAGCGCTCGGGGTGGGGCGGCGATCGCCGCCGTCGCCCTGTCCATCGCGGCCGCCGCGCCGGCGGCGCAGGCACAGACGCCCGCGGCGGGCGAGACCTCGATCGCGGCCTCGGCGTCGTCCATGGCCCGGGTCGTGCTGCCCGGCCCCGCCGTCCTCGACGGCGCGGACCCGAACGCCGGCAGCGCCTTCACGGCCAGCGGCGGCGGGCGCTACGTGGGCTGGATCCTGCGGCCGGCCGGTGCTTCCTCGCGCGACGCGCACGCGCTCACCGGCCACCGCTTCGGTCACTGCTTCGAGGCGGGCTGCGCGCCGGGCGCGGTCAACCACGTCGTGGCCGCCTTCGGGTACGACGGCGAGACCTCCCAGGACTACGAGCTGCCCGCGGGCACCTACGACCTCTACCTGATCACCGACGGGGTGCCGGCGAGCGTCACGCTGAAGCTCCGGGGACTGGAGGGGGCCACGACGGTGACCCCCGAGGCGGCGGTCGTCTCGAGCATCGCCTCGCCGAGCGGGTCGGGCACGGGGCCGGCGAACTTCGAGGAGGGGTCGCGGATGGCCGTCGGCGCGCCGGGCGGGATGGTCTTCACCGGCACGTCGGTCAGCGGCCAGGGCCCGGGCAGCGGGCAGATCGGGTCGTGCATCTACGAGGGCGGCCCGCCGTCCGGCTCGGGTCACTGCGACGACGAGGAGAACGGGTTCAAGGTCCCGCTCGTGCTGCCCACGCCGGACAGCGCGGCGACCACGGTCCCCGCGTTCCTCCAGGTCGGCCCGAGCGACGCATGGGCGCCGGGCGGGTGGTTCACCGGCGGCATGTTCCACTGGAGCGCCGGCGTGACCTCGGTCGCCGTGACCTTCGCGACCCTGCCTCCTCCGCCGGGGGACGACGGAGGCGGGCCGGGATCGGACGCGGGCGGCGACGCGGCGCCTCCGGCCGCCCCGGGGGCGATCGTCGCGCCGGGGCGGGTGGTCGGCGGGCCGAGCGCCCCGGCGCGCCGCACCGAGTCCTCGAGCCGCTCCGGCTGCCGGCCGTCGCTGCGGGCCAAGCGCTGGCGCCGGCGGGTGACCGTCGTCGTCGCCACCGGCGAGCCGTGCCGCGTCGAGCTGCGCCTCGTGCGACGCGGCCGGGTGCTCGCTTCGCGGACCGTGGACGTCGCGCCGGATCAGCTGCGCATCGTGCGGCTGCGCGCGCCGCTGGCCCGCAAGCCGCGGCTCAGTCTGGTCATGGTCGCGACGGACGCGGGAGGCGCGACCACGCGCCGCACGCTGCGCGTCCGCGGGCGGTAGGGGTCAGCCGAGCTCCTCGGCCAGCCCGATGATGATGCCCTCGGGGCCGCGCACGAAGCAGAGCCGGTAGGCGTTCTCGTACTGCGCGATCTCGCCGACGAGCTCGGCGCCGTGGCCGCGCAGGCGGGCGACGACGTCGTCGATGCCCTCGACGGCGAACATGATGCGGCGGATGCCGAGCGCGTTCGAGGGCGCGTTCTCCGGCTCCGCTCGCACCGCCGGCGGCCTGTGGAACCGCGACAGCTCGACCCGGCCGTGGCCGTCGGGCGTGCGCATCATGACGATGTCGGCGCGGACGTCGTCGAGCCCGACGACGCTGCCCACCCAGTCCCCCTCGACGGTCGTCTCGGCGTCCACCTCCATGCCGAGCTCGGCGAAGAACGCCTGCGCGGCGTCGAGGTCCTCGACGACGATGAGCACGTTGTCCATCCGCTTGAGCGTCATGCCGCTGAGCATCCCCGATCGGCGCGCCGGCGGTAGCCTCGGCCCCGTGTTCGACCACGTCGGCATCGCCGTCTCCGACCTCGCCGCCTCGGAGCGCTTCTACCGGACGGTGCTGGGCGCCCTGGGCGTCGAGCCCGTTCATGCCGACGCCGAGCTCGTCGAGTGGGAGGACTGGGACGTCGGGCCGACGGACCGCGAGCACGCGCTGACCCGCGGCCTGCACGTCGGCTTCCGCGCCCGCGACCGCGCGCAGGTCGACGCGTTCTGGCAGGCCGGGATCGACGCCGGCTACCGCGACGACGGCGCCCCCGGCCCGCGCACGCAGTACACCGCGAGCTACTACGGCGGCTTCCTCCTCGACCCCGACGGCAACAGCGTCGAGGCCGTGCACCTCGACCGCGAGAGCGCCGTGCCCGTCGGCCAGATCGACCACCTGTGGATCCGCGTCCGCGACCTCGACGCCTCCCGGAGCTTCTACGAGACGATCGCGCCCCACGCCGGCCTCCGCCTGACCCGCGACGATCCCGACCGCGCGTCGTTCGACGGCGCCGACTACAGCTTCTCGCTCGTCCGCGACGACCGCCCGCCCACCGAGAACGTCCACCTCGCGTTCCCCGCGACCGACGACGCCACCGTGCGCGACTTCCACGCGGCGGCGCTCGCGGCGGGCTACGAGGACAACGGCCCACCCGGCGAGCGAGCGGTCTACCACCCGGGCTACTACGGAGCCTTCGTCCTCGACCCCGACGGCCACAACGTCGAGGTCGTCAACCACAACCGCGCCTGACGCCTCGGCGGTTCGGGCGTCGCACCCGAGTCGGTCCCATCCGGTCTGGGTCGGTCAGCCCCGCCTGGTGTCCGATGCACGCGGCCGAGCATCCAGTTCCCGCGGCGGACGGTCTTGAAAGGGCACCCTGGCCGATCGCTCGGGACGAGAGTGGTACGTGTTCGAAAGCTGGGAGATCCGCCGGGGCTCCCCGAGGCGTACGTCGTGCCTCGAGACCATGTCGCCGCCGCGACGTGGTGGCGAGAGGGCGCTTAACGTCACACGCGCTCCCCTTCTTCTCGCCTCTGTGACGTTATGGGCGCTATAGCCGGTGTTTCGTCACACGCCCAGATTCTGGTGTGGACCCGTGTGACGTTATGGGGCCTGAGATCCGGTGCGTCGACCCACCCCCTCACCAGCCCCTAGAGCGTCACGTCCAGCGTCACCTTC
>DASVRH010000290.1:0-8576 GCA_036388715.1 Solirubrobacteraceae bacterium
GCGCCCCCTGCGCGCGCGTGAAGTAGGCGCCCTCGATCCCGCACTGCAGGCCGATGAGGAAGACGAGGCCCCACACGGTCCTGCCCGGAGTGCGGCGACAGGGTGTCGATCGGCGCGCGGCTCTGCCGCGCCTGCCGCTACCGCTTCCAGTGAACGCGGCGTCGCCCGCCCGTGAGCCCGGCGCGGTCCGTCAGTGGCTGCACGGGCTCGGGGTGCTGCTGAAGTTCTCCGGGCGGGTGTTCCGCGACGTCTTCGGCCTGCGCGTCTTCAAGTTCTTCGGCGAGGCGCTGCGCCAGGCGGGGATCCTCATCGTCGGCTCGACGCTCGTCGTGTGGGGCCTCGTCTTCCTCATCGGCCTGCAGTGCGGGATCGAGGGCGCCTACTTCACGCGCGCGCAGGGGGCGCCCGCGTTCGCCGGGCTGTTCACCGCCTGGTGCGACCTGCGCGAGGTCGTCCCCTACGCCTTCGGCTACATGATGTCGGCGAAGGTGGGGACGGGCATCGTCGCCGAGATCGGCTCGATGCGGATCTCCGACGAGATCGACGCGCTGGAGGTCATGGGGATCGACTCGATGCTCTACCTCTGCGCGACGCGCCTGCTCGGCGCGTGGATCGTGCTGCCGTTCATGTACATGGCGGCGGTGGGGGCGGGGTTCTTCGCGAGCTACCTGGCGGTGGTCGAGCAGATCGGCGAGGTGTCCTCGGGCGGCTACTTCCTGCTGTTCTGGATGTTCCAGAACCCACCCGACTTCCTCTACTCGTGCATCAAGGGGATGGTGATGGCGACGGCGATCGTGCTCGTGGGCTGCTACTACGGGTACACGGCAAGCGGCGGCCCGGTCGGCGTAGGGGCCGCGACCGCGAAGTCGATGGTGCTGAACATCGTGCTCGTCCACCTCATCGGGATGCTCGGGACCCAGATCTTCTGGGGAGCGAACCCGAGGGCGCCCGTGGGCGGCTGACGCCGGTGGACCTCGCCCTGGCGTCGCTGATCGCGATCGTCGTCGGGCCGTTCGTGATCGGGTACTGGATCGGCCACCCGTTGTTCGCCGGCGCCGTGTTCGTCGCGTTGGCGCTCACGGTCGCGCTCGGCGCGGTCGGGCGCCAGGACGCGGGCGACGAGGCGCTGGGCCTGGCGTTCTCGCTGCTCATCTCGTCGGCCAGCGCCGCCGGTGGAGGATGGCTGCGCGAAAAAAGACGCACGCGTGGTGTACCGCGCGGTTAGGGTCGGCCGATGCGTCGACTCTCCGCCCTCGGCGCGCTCGCCATCGCGTGCGCGCTCACTGCCGTTGCCGTAGCCGCCCCTCCCGGTTCGGTGAACCAGCGCGGGGACGGCTGGCCGCGGATCAACGGCATGCTGCTCATGAACGATCACAACGGCAGCCGGCCGCTCGACGCCCGCGTGGGGCGCGACCCGTTCGGGGGCACCGACCGCAAGTACCGCTGCGACGGCAAGAAGCGCGGCGGCAAGTGCAAGCGCTTCCTCGAGCGCTGCGAGGACGGCTCCGGGCTGTGCGTCAAGGACATGAACGTCCACAACGAGCTGCTCGGGGGCCACGGCAACGACACGATCTTCGGCGGCGCGCACGGCGACGTGCTGTGGGCAGACTTCAAGCCGGGCGGGCCGAAGCGCCAGCGCGACAAGATCACCGGCGGCGCCGGCCGCGACTTCATCTACGGCGGCCCGGGGCGCAACGTCATCAAGGCGGGCCCCGGCAACGACTTCGTGAAGTCGCGCTACGGGCGCGGGCGCATCAACTGCGGCGCGGGCAACGACATCCTCTACACGAGCCGCCGCTACAAGCGGCGCTACAAGATCACCGGCTGCGAGCGTCAGTCGACCGGCCCCAGCCCTGGCCAGGGCGGGTCGGCGACGCGCTGATGCACCGGCCCACCGCTCTCATCGCCGCCGCCCTGCTGCTCGTGACCCTCGCGGGCGCCGCGTCCGCCGCCGACCCCGGCGCGGTGAACCAGCGCGACGACGGCTGGCCGAAGATCGACGGGATGATGTTGATCAACGCCGACCACGGCTCGCGGCCGCTCGACGCCCGGGTCGGCAGCGACCCGTTCGGCGGCCAGGACCCGACGTACAGCTGCGACACGAAGGCGGCCGAGGGCGGGCCGTGCCTGACCTTCCTCGTCCCGTGCGGCGAGAAGCTGCTCTGCGTCGGCGACAGGCGGGTCCACAACGAGCTGCTCGGCGGGCACGGCAACGACACGATCTACGCGGGGCCGTCCGGCGACGTCGTCTGGGGCGACTTCCTCCCCGGCGGCGGCGCGGCCCAGGTCGACAGGCTCACGGGTGGCGACGGGCGCGACTTCATCTACGGCAGCAAGGGCCGCAACGTCATCAAGGCCGGAGCAGGCGACGACTTCGTGAAGTCCCGCTACGGCCGCGGCCGGATCAACTGCGGGCCGGGCAACGACATCCTCTACACGAGCCGCCGCTACAAGCGGCGCTACAAGATCACCGGCTGCGAGCGGCAGTCGACGGGCCCGAGCCCGGGCCAGGGCGGCACCCCGGCGCGCTAGCGGGGGCGCCCGGCGAGCAGGTCGGCAAGCGTGGCGCCGCGCTCGGCGGCCTGCAGGAGGCGGTCGACGTCGGCCCGCTCGGGCACGAGCTGCGTCAGCAGGTTCGCGCCCAGGTAGAACATGATCGCGGCGTTCGCGAGGTCGCGCGGGTCCGCGACGCCGGCCAGCGGCGTGCCCTCCAGCACGCGCGCGAAGGACTCCTCGGCGAGGTCGATCCACGGCTGCATGAGGTCGACGACGCGCGGCCCGAGCTCGGGATGGGCGACCGCGCCGGCCACCATCTCCGACGCCACGCGGACGAAGCCGCTCTCGACGTCCTCGCGGTAGATGCGGCGCATGAGCGCCAGCAGCTCCTCCGCCCCGCGGGCGGCGCGGGCCTCTTCGGCGTAGCGCTCCAGGCGCGCCTCGCTCGCGCTCTGCAGCGCGCTCAGCAGGAGCTCCTGGACGCTGCCGAAGTGGTAGAAGGTCAGCGCCGGGTTGAAGCCGCCGGCGTCGCCGATCGCCCGCGACGTCGCCGCGTGGAAGCCGCGCGTGCGCAGGGTCTCGTACGCCGCCTCGACGATCCGCTGCCGGGTCTGCTCGCCCTTCCTGGCCACTCCGCCTTCCTCCTCTCCATCCGCCGGGCGCCGCCTGTGCGCGGCCTCACGCTTCGCATTTTGACCACCTGGTTAGAATCCTTCTTGAGCAGATGATCAAAAACATGTTCCGCTCTCCGCTGGGCGCCGTCGTCGCCGCCGTGGGCCTCGGGGTCCTGGGGATCCTGTTCGGGGTCCAGGCGATGGGCGCGTACGGCCTCGGCGTGTTCATCCTGCTCCCCTTCGCGATGGGCTTCGTCGCAGGCTCGCTCTACGACGCGCCCAGCACGGGCAGGGCGGTGCTGGTCGGCCTGGTGCCGCCGATCGTCGTGGCGGCGATCCTGCTGCTCGTCGCGCTGGAGGGCGCGCTCTGCATCGCGATGGCCGCGCCGCTCGCCCTGCCGCTGTCCGCGCTCGGCGCGGCGGCCGCGCACTGGCAGCGGCGCGACGCTCGCGCGGTCGGCGCCCTCGCCCTGTCCGTGCCGCTGTTCATGGGCTTCGAGGCCGGCGCCGACCGGCAGCCCGAGGTCCATCCGATCCGGACGAGCGTCGTCGTCGAGGCGCCGCCCTCGGTCGTGTGGCGGCACGTTCTTTCCTTCCCGCCGCTGCCGGCGCCGCGCGAGGCCGTCTTCAGGGCCGGCATCGCCTACCCGGTCGGCGCGACGATCGAGGGCCGCGGGGTCGGCGCGATCCGCCGCTGCCGCTTCTCGACCGGCGACTTCGTCGAGCCGATCACCGCGTGGGAGCCGCCGCGGCGGCTCGCCTTCGACGTCAGCGCGCAGCCCGCGCCGATGCGCGAGCTGTCGCCGTGGGGCGACGTCCACGCGCCGCACCTCGACGGCTTCCTGCGCTCTCACCGCGGCGAGTTCCGGCTCACGCCGCTGCCCGGCGGGCGGACGCTGCTCGAGGGCACGACCTGGTACGAGAACCGGATGTGGCCGCAGGCCTACTGGCGGCTGTGGTCCGACGACCTGATCCACGCGATACACCGGCGCGTGCTGCGCCACGTCGCCGCGCAGGCCGAGGCCGACCCGCGCGCTTGACGCCGGCCGCCGCGCCCGTGAGGCTGCGGTCGTGAGCACGCACCCGAACGCCGCCGCCATCGAACGCTTCTACTCCGCCTTCGACGCCGGCGACGCGGCGACGATGAACGCGCAGTACGCGCCGGGGGTGAAGTTCTCCGACCCGGCGTTCGGCGAGCTGGAGGGCGACGAGGTCCGCGCGATGTGGACGATGCTGACCGGGCAGGCGAAGGACCTGTCGGTCACGGCCACGAACGTCCGGGCCGACGACGACAGCGGCTCGGCGCACTGGCGCGCGGAGTACACGTTCACCGCGACCGGGCGGCCGGTCGTCAACGAGATCGACGCGACGTTCCGCTTCGGCGCGGACGGCAAGATCGTCGAGCACCGCGACCGCTTCTCGTTCTGGCGCTGGTCGCGCCAGGCGCTCGGACCCTCCGCGCTCCTGCTCGGATCGAACCCGGTCGGCCACGCGCTCGTGCGCAAGCGCGCCCGCGGGCGGCTCGACGAGTTCATGGCGCGCCCGTAGGGTCGCCGGTGCGGATCGGCCTGCTCCTCGCGCTCACGCTGTGCGCGCTCTGCGCCGGCTCCGCGCACGCACAGGCGCCGGCCGAGCCGTTCCTCCAGCCGGACTTCCTCGCCTCGATCGACGACGCGCAGCTGCACGGGACGATCACGCCGCCGGGATCCGACACGCGCCACGCGACGACCGAGCTCGACCCGTACGACGACCTCGTCCAGGCGTATCCCTCGCTGACCGCCGCGCAGCTCCCGGACTTCTTCAAGGTCCGCGCCTTCGGCGACGCGAGCGAGGGCGAGCGCCGCTACCAGCCGCGCGCCGGCGTCACCGTCGTCCGCGACGGGCGCTGGGGCGAGCCGGCGATCTACGGCGCGACCGACGCGGACATGGCGTTCGGCGCCGGCTTCGTCGCCGCCGAGGACCGCTTGGCGATCATGGAGCTGCTGCGCGCGCTCGGGCGCGCCGAGGCGTTCGACCTGCTCGGGACGGTGCCGGCGTGGCTGGCCGACGCGGAGGTCGCGCGCGTCTACGGCTACACCGAGGAGGAGTTCGCGGCGATGATCGAGCGCCTCCCGCTCCAGTACGGCCCCGCCGGCGCGGACGTCAAGACGATCCTCGAGGCCTACGTCGCGGGCATCAACGAGTACGTGGCCGCCGGCGCGCGCGGCGAGGTCCCCCTGCCCGCCGGGCTCGCCGACCTCGGCATCACGTCGCCGGCGCCGTGGAAGACGACCGACGTCGTCGCGGTCGTGTCGATCGTCCGCGCCCTGTTCGGCGCGGGCGGTGGGTCGGAGCTGACGAACGCCGCGACGCTCGCGTCCCTGGCCGCGGACTTCGGGCCCGAAGGCGGTCGGCGCGTGTACGAGGACCTGCGCAACCGCGTCAACGAGGACGGCCCGGTCCACACGACGAAGCGCTTCCCGTACAACGTGCGCGACGAGGCGAAGCTCGACCCGGCGGCCAGCGCCCTCGACGTGACGGCGGGCGGCGACGGGATCTCCGGCTCGCTCGAGCAGCTCGCCGGGCAGATCGGCGGCCTCGCCGAGCGCGCGCGAGTCAAGACGGAGCGGCTGAAGCTCTCGACGCCGCTGGGCGCGATCGACTTGTCGAGGCCGGGCGCGATGTCGAACCACCTCGTCGTCGGCGCGCGGCGCAGCGGGACGGGCCGGCCGATCCTGCTCGGCGGCCCGCAGGCGGGCTACTTCTCTCCGCAGATCCTCATGGACTACGAGCTGCACTCGCCGACGATCCACGCCCGCGGGGCCGGCTTCCCCGGCCTGTCGACGCTCGTCGTCCTCGGCCGCACGCAGGACTACGCGTGGACGCCGACGGCGGGCGGCAGCGACATGATCGACACGTACGTCGAGCGGCTGTGCTCGCCCGACGGCGGGCCGGTGACCGAGGAGTCGCGCCACTACCTCTTCCGCGGCGAGTGCCTGGAGATGGACCGGCGCACGTACCGGACGGCCGAGTCGGCCCCCGCGCCGCTGCGCGACTCGCTGCCGGACATCGTCGTCGAGCGCACCGTCCACGGCCCGGTGATGGCCCGCGGCCGGGTGGGCGACGTGGCGGTCGCGGTGAGCCGCAAGCGCTCCACCTACGGCAAGGAGCTCGACCCCGCCGTCTCGATCCTGCGCATGAACCGCAACGAGGCGAAGACCGGGAACGACTTCGTCTCCATCTTCCACGAGTCCCACAACCTGTCGACGAACTGGTCGTACGCGAACGACCACGAGATCGCCTACGTCCACGGCGGGCTCTACCCGCGCCGGCCCGCGGCCGCCGACCCGGACATGCCCGTGTGGGGGACCGGCGAATGGGAGTGGGGCGACGGGTTCCTGTCGTCGGACGAGGTGCCGCACGAGGTGGCGCCCGACCGCGACTTCTTCGTCTCGTGGAACAACCGGCCCGCGCTCGACTGGGGCGCGAGCGACGCGCAGTGGGGCTGGACGTCGCTGCACCGCGGCCGCCTCGTCGAGGACGCCATCACCTCCGAGCCGGAGGGAACGATCACGCCGACGCGGCTCGTGCAGGTGATGGAGCACGCCGGGCTGACCGATCTGCGCGGCCGCTACGTCGGGCCGCTGGTGCTGCGGCTGCTCGAGTCCTCCGGCGCGTCGGGGCGCGACGCGGCGATGCTCGACCTGCTGCGCGCCTGGATCGACGAGGGCGCGCTGCGGCGCGACGGCGACGAGGACGGCGACTACGACCACGCCGCCGCCGTCGCGATCATGGACGCACTCTGGGAGCGGCTGATCCGCGCGGTGTTCGAGCCGTCGATCGGCGATCCGGCGCGCATCCCGCTCGGGTTCGACAACGCTCCCGGCTTCGGCGGCAGCGCGTACGAGTCGGGGTTCTACGGCCAGGTCTTCACGCAGCTCTCGATGGCGCTCGGCGACCGCCTGCGCAGCCCGACGTCGCGCCTGTACTGCGGCGGCACGCCCGAGGCGGCGGGCACGCGCGAGGTGTGCGCCGCGACGGTGCTCGAGGCGCTGCGGGGGGCCGGCGACGCGCTCGCGGCCGACCAGGGCCCCGACCCGGCGGGCTGGAAGGCCGACGCGCAGGGCGAGCGCATCCGCTTCCTGCCGGGCGCGGCGCTCAGCATGCACTGGGTCAACCGCCCGACGACGCAGGGCCTCGCCATGTTCGGCCGGCTCGGCCGCCACCCGCCCGGGGCCGGCGCCGCCTGCCTGAAGCGCCGCACGTTCGCGTCGCTCGCCGTCCGGGCGCGGCGCAGCGCACGACCGCGCGGCCGCTCACGGCTGCGCATCCGCGTGCGACCTCGCTTCGGGCGCGAGGTGCGCGTGGACCTGCTCCGTTACGGCACCCTGCGCCGCGCCTTCGCGCGCCCGCGCCGCGTGCGGGCGCTCGGCGTGCGCCGGCGGGACTTCGTCGCGCGCTTGCGGCCGCTGCGCGACGGCTGGTACGCGGTCCGCGTCCGCGGCCCGGGCCGCGACGGCGTGCCCGAGACCCGCCACTCGGTGCTGCGGCGGGCCGGCGGCGTCTGGCATCGCGTCCGCACGTTCGAGCGCCGGCGCCCCTGCGGCCCGCTCGCGCGCGTGACCCTCGGCGGCCCGGTCTTCGGCCGCGCCCGCCCGCTGCGGCTGCGCTTCACGCTGAGCGAGCGGGCGAGGGTGAGCGCCCTCGGCCGGTCGCGCGTCTTCCAGCCGGGCACCTACGTGCTGCGCTCGCGCGCGCGCCGCTCGCGCCTGCTGACGGTGCGCGCCGGCGGCGCCACCGTCCGCCTCCGCGCGCGGCGCCTGCCCGGCTAGGGGTGGTGGTCCAGCGCGTTCGGCTGACCGGCGCGCCACAGCTCGGCGTCGGCGCGCTTGGCCGCCTCGAACTCGGGCGGGTCGTAGAGCCGGTACTTCGCGGCGGGCGCGGCCTTCGAGCCCGACCGCCGGAGGATCTCGTTCGCCGCCTCGCGGCCCGACTCGTTCGCGCCCTCCATCGTGGCGAGGTCGATGTCGGTCCGCACGTAGTCGCCGGCGAGCATGAGGTTGTGGATCGCGGTGCCCGCCTCGGGGCGCTTGTCCCATGACCCGACGGTGTTGACGAGCAGCGGCTCGTCGTTGCGGTTGCGCCCCATGCGCCGCCGCCACTGGATCGCCGGGTCGAGGAACCACGAGTGCACCATGTCGTCGGTCAGGCCCTCGCCGCTGTCCTCCAGGTGCGCCTTGATCTGGGCCCAGACCTCGTCCTTGATCTCCTGCGCCGTGCACTGCCGCGCGGGCTTGCCGTAGAGGATCCCGGGGGTGTCCCAGTCCGACACGTCGACCGACAGGCAGTCGACGACGGTCCCGTCGCCGTAGTCGCGGGGGAAGTCGCGCTCGGCCCAGAACTGCCCCTGGGTCAGCGCGGTGAGCGCCCACGGCGCGTCGACGAAGGTGACGTGCCCGCGCGTGATCTCGACCTTGCGGCGCAGGT
>DASVRH010000291.1:0-26919 GCA_036388715.1 Solirubrobacteraceae bacterium
CTCCAGGGCGGCGCCGCCGCGGCCGGCGCGACGACGGTCAGGAGCGGGACAAGCGCCAGCAGCAAGGCGCGCATACCGGTGAAGACGTGTCGCGGCGTCAGGAAGTTGCGCCGCGGCGCCGCAGCAGCAGGAAAACGCCGCCGGCGATGAGGAGGACGAGGGCGCCGGCGGCGGCGAGCACCCGCCCGGTGACGTCGACCTCCTCGTACACGTAGCGGACCTGCTGGAAGTCGCGCCGCTCGGCTCCGACGAACTCGGCGTCGTCCTTCAGCGCCTTGAAGGACGTCAGGTAGCGCCCGTTCGGCATGGGCCCGGCGAAGAGGCGCTCCTCGTCCGGCCGCCCGCCGACGGCCACCGGCTCCGGCGTCACGACGTCGACGCGCGCCTCGCCGCCCATCATCGGGAACACGGCCCGCTCGGCCGGGAACGCCATGATCAGCGGCTGGAGCGCGCGCACCTCGCGCCCGCCCGCGCCGCGCAGGCGCACCGCGGCGAGCACCCAGCCCTTGTCGAGGTAGGGCTGGGCGAGCGACTCGATGCCCTCCGGCGGCTCGAAGCCGTGGTCTGACAGCCACGTGCGGACCAGGCCGGCGTCGTCGCCGCGCAGCGTCACGACGCGCAGCGGCCCGAGGTCCTGGCTGCCGACGACCTCGACGCCGCCGTCCGGCGCCGCGCCTCCGGCCGGGCCGCCCGTCTCGTCGTCGTCGGAGCCCTCGAGGAACGTGTAGCGCTTGCGCCGCTCGACCCGGGGCGCGGTGCGCTCGGCCATGTCGTCGAACACCGCGTCGTGGCCGAGCGCGAAGCGCGCCTCCGCCGGCAGCGGCACGATCAGCGCCGCGCGCTCGAACGCCGCGCTCGACTCCAGCCGCATCGTGATCGTTTCGACCCGCCCGTCGAAGCGGACGATCGACCACTCGTCGACGTTCAGGCCCTCCGCCCGCAGCGACGGGTCGGAGGGGATCATCACGCCGCAGGCGCACGCCGGCGCGTCCGCGGCCGGCAGCGCCACCGCCGCGAGCGCGAGCGCCGCGACGACGACGCGTCCTACCAGTGCACGCCCTTCATCAGGTTGGCCATCGCGATCTGCTCCATCGACGCCTTCTCCGACGGGTCCTTCTTGCCCGACGCCGCGGCCGAGTCCGGGAACACCTTGTACGCGGTGTGCAGGACCTGGTCCATCGCCTTGGGCGCCAGCGCGTAGAGCACCTCGCCGAACGTGCCGAGCCGCGTGTTGATCGTCTTCGGCTTGGTCCGGATCGCCTCGCAGATGAGGTCGCCCGCCTCGTCCGGCGTGATCGTCGGGAACGCGTCGTAGATCTTCGTCGGCGCGATCATCGGCGTCCGCACGAGCTGCATGTGGATCGTCGTGAAGTGGACGTTGTCGCCGATGGTCTCGCTCGCCACCACGCGCGTCCACGCGTCGAGCGCGGCCTTCGAGGCGACGTAGGCGCTGAAGCGCGGCGGGTTCGTCTGCGCGCCGATCGAGCTGATCTGGATGACGTGGCCGGCCTTGCGCTCGCGCATGTGCGGCAGCAGGTTCATCGTCAGGCGGATCGCGCCGAAGTAGTTCAGCTGCATGGTCCGCTCGAAGTCGTGGAACCTGTCGTAGCTGAGCGCGATGGAGCGGCGGATGGAGCGCCCCGCGTTGTTGACGAGGATGTCGACGACGGGATGCTCGGAGCGGACGCGCTCGACCAGCTCGTCGAGCGAGTCCATGTCGGCGAGGTCGGCGGAGTAGACGTACGCCGTGCCGCCCGCCTCCTCGATCTCCTTCTTGGTCTCCTCGAGCTTGTCCATGCTGCGGGCGACGAGGAGCGGGATGCCGCCGGCCGCGGCGATCTTCTTCGCCGCGGCGGCGCCGATGCCCGACGAGCCGCCGGTGATCAGCACGCGCTTGCCGTTGACCGCGCCCTTGAACGAGCGGTCCTTGTAGAGCTCGGGGTCGAGGTGGCGCTCGTAGTAGTCCCACAGCTTCCACGCGTACGTGCCGAGCTCGGGGACCTCGATGTTCGTGCCCTTGAGCGCGCGCTCGGTGTCGCGGGTGTCGAACTGCGCGGTGAGCCCGACGTACTCGAGGACCTCCTCGGGGATGCCGAAGTCGGCGAGCAGGGCGCGCCGCGCGTCCTTGAGCGGCGGCGCCTTCATCAGCATCGAGAACGTGCCCTTCGGCAGGTTCTGGAGGATGCGGTTGTCGATGCGCAGGCTCGTCTGCGGCGCGTGCGCGGCCTTGGCGAACTCGTTCATCACCTCGCCGGAGCGCTGCGACTTCGGGTTGGTGAGGTGGAAGGCCTGGCCGTCGAGGTCGGCCACGTGCGCGATGTGGTCCATCGCCTTCGCGACGTAGTCGACGGGGACGACGTTCGTGTAGCCCATCTCCGGCGCGACGAGCGGGAACCACTCGGGCAGCCAGCCGCGCAGCTTCTGGAGCAGCTTGAAGAAGTAGTAGGGACCGTCGATCTTGTCCATCTCGCCGGTCTCGGAGTTGCCGACGACGATGGCCGGGCGGTAGACCCGCCACGGGACCTTCGACTCCTCGCGGGCGATCTTCTCGGACTCGAACTTCGTGCGGTGGTAGGCGGACGGGAGCTTCTGGCCCTCGTCGAACATGTCCTCGCGGAACAGGCCCTTGTGGAGGCCGGCCGCGGCGATCGACGACGTGTGGTGCAGGCAGTCGGCCTCGAGCGCGTTGGCCAGCGCGACCGCGTTGCGGGTGCCCTCGACGTTGAGCTTCTCGTTGCGCTCGTCGTCCGCGGTCATGTCGTAGATCGCGGCGAGGTGGAAGAAGTGCTGGATGCCCTTCTCCTTGAGCTTCTCGATCTCCTCGTCGGAGACGCCGAGCTTCGGCTCCCCGAGGTCGCCCGTGACGGCGACGATGCGGTCGCGGGCGGCGGGGTCGGCGGGCGCCCACTTCTGGATCAGCTCGTCGAGCTTGCCCCGCGAGCCCTCGCGCACGAGCACGTGGATCTCGCCGTCGCGCTTGAGCAGCTGCTCGACGAGGTGGCGCCCGATGAACCCGGTGGCTCCGGTGACGAAGTACGACATGCCTCTCCTCTGCTGGTGGCTCCCTCGGGCGGAAACCTATACCCCTGCGCCCTGCCCGCTGCGCCCTTCGCCCCCCGCGAAGCGCTGTGCGCCCTCGACGGCGGTCTGGAGCGTGCGCAGGCCGGAGCCCGCCTCGATGGCGAGCCCGGCCTCCATCGGGTGGCCGAAGGACGCGAGCGCGGCGGCGCGGTCGGCGAGCATCGTGTCCTGGGGGAACGACGCAAGCCCCTCCGCGTACTCGAGCGCCCGCCGCAGCGACCCTCCCTCCTCCACGACCTCGGTCAGGAGGCCCATCGCGGCCGCTTCGGCCGCCTCGAGGATCCGGCCGGTGAGGATGATGTCGAGCGCGCGCCCCTGGCCGACGATGCGCGGCAGGCGCTGGGTGCCGCCGTCGATGAGCGGGACGCCCCAGCGGCGCTCGGGGAAGCCGAGCCTGGCCTTGGCGTCGCCGATGCGCAGGTCGCACCACAGCGCGAGCTCGAGCCCGCCCGCGAGGCACCAGCCGTCGATCGCGGCGATCGTCGGCTTCGGGCTGGTGAGCCGCGTGAAGCCGAGCGGGCCGTTCGGGTCGTTGAGCCTGGGGCCGAGGGTGTCGAGCGCCTTGAGGTCGGCGCCGGCGCAGAACGCCTCGGGCCCCTCGCCGGTGAGGACGAGGACGCGGGCGTCGTCGTCGGCGACGAACTGCTCGTAGCCCTCCTTCAACCGCTCCGCCGTCGGGCCGTCGACGGCGTTGCGCCGCTCGGGACGGGTGATGGTGAGGACCGCGGCGGCGCCGACGCGCTCGTAGCGCGTGGTCACCAGCCGCCGGACCACTCGGGCGCGCCGGCGCGGGCCTTCGCGGCCTTCTTCCGCCGTTCCTTGCGCCTGTCCAGCGTGTGCTGGAGCATCGAGAGGAAGAAGATCAGCAGCGGGAAGGCGCCGATGAGGATGTAGCCGGCGTTGGTGACGACCTTGTCGTTCGTCAGGCCGTACCAGCCCTCGCCGCCGTCGTGCCCGGCCTCGTACTCGGCGAACGCCGAGGCGGCCGTCATGAGGAAGATGCTGATCGTCAAGATGGCGGTGCGTGCCACCCCTTGAGCGTACCCAAGATGACGGCGTGGCGGTCCTGCGGCTGGACCGGCCGGAGGTCCGCAACGCGATGGACACGGCCCTGCTCGACGCCCTGCTCGGGGCGCTCGAGGAGCTCGCCGCCGACGATGCCCTCCGCGTGCTCGTGTTCTCGACGACCTCCACGCGCGCGCTGTGCGCCGGGGCGGACGTGGGGGAGGAGCTCGACGACGCCGGCGGCGTGGCGCGGATGGAGCGCTTCGCGCGGCTGTACGCGGCGGTCGAGGCCTTCCCGGCGCCGACGGTCGCGGTCTGCGTGGGCAACGTCGTCGGCGCGGGGGCCGAGCTGGCGGCGGGGTGCGACCTGCGGGTGGGCGGCGACAACCTGAAGCTGGCGTGGGCGGGGGCGAAGCTCGGCGTGCCGGTGGGCCCGGCGCGGCTCGCGCCGCTGATCGGCGTCGCGCGGGCCAAGGAGCTGATCTTCACCGGGCGGGTCGTGGGGATGGAGGAGGCGGCGTCGCTCGGGCTGCTGCACCGGTGCGCGGCCGAGGCCGAGGCGGAGGGCGTCGCGCTGGCGCTCGCGCGGGAGATCGCCGCGTACCCGCCGGAGGGGCTGCGGCGGCTGAAGCGGATGTTCCGCGAGCTCGAGCACACCTCCACGCGCGTGGCCTACGAGAACGGGCTGCTCGTGGACTTCCAGCGCGACGGCGCCGGCCTCCCGCGCCGCTAGCCGACCAGTCGCGCGACGGCGAACCGCACGATCCGCTCGCGCTCCTTGGGCGAGCGGTCGCCGATCAGCGCGCCCTGGACGGTGGCGAGGAGCGTGGCGACCGTCTCCTCGAGGTCGTCCTCGCCCACCTTCGCGCGCAGGAAGTTGGTCAGCATCCGCCGCCACAGCGCGTCGAGGTTCGCGGCGAACTCGGCGACCACCTCCGACGCCTTCGCCCGCGCCTGCATCGCGGCACGGACGTCGGCCATCGCGGCGAGCTGCTCGACGAAGAAGAGGACCTTCTTCTCCAGCGCCCGATCGGCCGGCGGCTTCTTCGCGTGGATGTCGCGCAGCATCCGTTCCAGCGCCGCGACGAACACGTGGTCCTTCGACGCGAAGTACCAGTACACCGCGGCCTGGGCGACGCCCAGCTCGCGAGCGATCCCGGCGACCGAGAGCGCCTCGTAGCCGCCGTCGCGAAGGCGCGCGACGGCCACGTCGACGATCTCCTCGACCTTCGCCTCCCGCCCGACCTCGGTCCGCGTCCTGGGCACCGCCGGAGCATAGCTTCTTGACACCCTCTCAAGAAGCTGTTGAGATGCTCTCAAGAGCGAAGAGGTGCCTGGCACCGGGAGGCGTGATGAGGCGGGTCTTGTTGACGGGGGCGTCGAGTGGGATCGGCGCGGAGCTGGCGCGCGAGCTGGCGGCGCGGGGCGATCGGCTCGCGATCGCGGCGCGGCGGCGGGAGCGGCTGGAGGCGCTGGCCGACGAGGTCGGGGAGCCGAGGCCGGTCGTGTTCGAGGTGGATCTCGCCGCGCGCGGCGCCGCCGCGCGGCTGGGGGAGGAGGCCGTGGCGGCGCTCGGCGGCGTCGACGTGCTGATCAACAACGCCGGCGGCGGGGTCGGCGGGCGGATCGCCACCGTCGGCGACCGCGACGAGGCCCGCGAGGCGTTCGAGGTCAACTACTGGAGCCCGCTGGCGCTGATCGCCGCCGTGGTGCCGGCGATGATCGAGCGCGGCAGCGGGGTGGTCGTCAACGTCACCTCGGGGGCGCAGGTCACCACGTGGCCCGGCTTCGGCGCATACGCCGCGACGAAGGGCGCGCTGGGCGTCGCGACGGAGACGCTGCGCCTGGAGCTGATCGGGACGGGCGTGCACGTGCTGGAGGCGATCCCGGGCCCGGTCGACACGGCCGTCCAGGGCGAGACGCGCCTCGCGCCCGGCATCGACCGCATGCTCGACCGCGTCCCGCTCGGCGACGCGGGCGAGTGCGCCCGCGCGATCCTCCGCGCGGTCGACAGGCGGCGCGCCCGCGTCATCTACCCGCGCCGCACCGCGGTCGCGATGCACGCCCCGATGCTCGCCCGCTGGGACACCCGCCGCACCGCCGCGAAGGTCGCGAAGGAGCTCGACCCCGAGGCCCGCGCCGCGCTCGAGGGGCTCGTCGTCCGCACGGGCTCCCGCGGCGACGAGCTCGCGGTCGCCGCGCGCGACCACTGGGAGCGAAGCCGAGGCCGCTAGCCCCGGTACGCTCGGCGCGTGCTGATCGGACGCCAGAGCGAGACGGGACGGATCGAGCGTCTGCTCGCCGACGCGCGCGAGGGGCGCGGCAGCGCGGTGCTCATCCGCGGCGAGGCGGGGATCGGCAAGACGTCGCTGCTCGGCCACGCGCGCGGGCTCGCCGGCGCCGACCTCGTGCTCGAGGCGCGCGGCATCGAGACGGAGGCCGAGATCCCGTACGCCGGCCTGTGGGACCTGCTCGGCCCGATCCTCGATCTGCGCGACCGGCTGCCCGAGGCACAGGCCACCGCGCTCGGCCAGGCGCTCGCGCTCGGGCCGGAGGGCACGCCCGCCCGCTTCGCCGTCCCCGCCGCCGTGCTCGGCCTGCTGAGCGCCGCGACCGAGGACCGCGCGGCGCTGTGCCTCATCGACGACGTCCAGTGGCTCGACTCGCCCTCGGTCGAGGCGATCGTGTTCGCGGCGCGCAGGCTCGGCGGCGAGTCGGTCGCGATGCTGCTCGCCGCGCGCGAGGGCACCGGCCGCCGGGTCGACACGACCGGCGTCGAGGAGATCGGGCTCGGCCCGCTCGCCCCGCAGTCCGCGGCCGAGCTGCTGCGGCGCGAGCACGGCGCCCGGCTGTCGTGGGCGGTCGCGGGCGAGCTGCTGACCTCCGCGGGCGGCAACCCGATGGCGCTCGTCGAGCTGCCGCTGTCGCTCAGCGCCGAGCAGCTCGTCGGCAAGCACGAGCTCCCGCCCGTCCTGCCCGCCGGCCAGTCGCTCGAGGAGGCGTTCCGCCGCCGGCTCGCCGACCTGCCTGACAAGACGCGCCAGGCGCTCGTGGTCGCCGCCGCGCTCGCCGGGAGCGAGGACCTCTCCCATCTGACACAGGCGCTCATCGCGCTCGACCTCGCCCCGGCCGACCTCGACCCCGCCGAGTCGGCCGGCGTGATCGCGCTCGAGCAGGGCCGCGCCTCGTTCCGCCACCCGCTGCTGCGCGCGGCCGCCTACCACGACGCCACGCCGCCCGACCGCCGCGCCGCGCACCGCGCGCTGGCCGAGAGCGCGGCGCCCGGCGCGCCCTCGCGTGCCTGGCACCTCGCCGCCGCCGTGGCGGCCGCCGACGAGAACGTCGCCCGCGACCTCGAGGAGGCCGCCAACGACGCCCGCCGCCGCGGCGGCCACGCGAGCGCCGCCCGCGCCTTCGGCCGCGCCGCCCAGCTCACGCCGGACCCTGGCGAGCGCGCGCGCCGCCTGCTCGACGCCGCCCTCGACCACGTCGCCGCGGGCGCGCTCGAGTACGCGCAGGCCGACGCCGAGGCCGGGCTCGAGCACGCCGAGGACCCGCTCGTGAGGACGGGCCTGCAGCGCATCCGCGCGCACGTCGAGATCCGAACCGGCAAGCCGGGGGCCGGCGCGCACGCGATGGTCGACGCCGCCCAGGCGATCCAGGACGACATGCCGCCGCTGGCGGCGACGATGCTGCTCGAGGCCGGGCTCGGCGTGCTGCTGACCGGGCCGGCGTACGAGGCCGTCGAGATCGGCGAGCGCGCGCGCGAGCTGTCGGGCGGCGTGGAGCTGCTCGAGGGGATCGCGGACATCCTCATCGGCCAGGCGCTCGTCGCCGCCGGGGACTGGGCCAAGGCCGCGAAGCTCTTCGACGCGCGCGAGGACTTCATGCTCAACGCGGACGTCCCGCCCGGCGTCGCCGAGGTCTTCGCCTCGGGCGCGCACGGCTCGATGTGGCTGGAGCGGTTCGGCCGCGCGCAGAAGGCCGTCGACCGGGTCATCGAGGACGCGCGCGCCGCCGGCGCGCTGGCCCAGCTCGCCTACCCGCTCGCCGTCCGCGCCCAGCTCGGCTTCCGCCGCGGCGCGTGGACCGCCGGCTACGCCGACGCGGAGGAGGCCGCCCGCGTCTCACGCGAGACCGGGCAGGAGAGCGCGTTGTCCTACGCGCTCCAGATGCAGGCCGAGATCGAGGCGGCGCTCGGGCGCTTCGACGACGCGCGCAATCACGCGTCCGAGTCGATCGATCTCGCCCTGCGCACCGAGACGCCCGTCTTCGGCCCGTACGCGCGCGCGGCGCTCGGGGCCATCGCGCTCGCCGAGGGGCAGGTCGACGTCGCGGTCTCCGAGTACGAGACGGCGCGCGACGAGCTGCTGCGCATCGACATGCCCGCGCCCGGCGAGGTGTTCTGGACGGCCGAGCTGGTGGAGGCCCACGCGCGCGCGGGCGCGACCGACAAGGCGCTCGTCGAGCTGACGCGCCTCGAGCAGCTCGTCACCGACGGCTACCCCGCCGTGCAGCTCGCGCAGCTCGAGCGCTGCCGCGCGCTCGTCGCCACCGACAACGACGAGGCGATCGCCGCCTTCGAACGCGCGCTGCAACACCACGAGAAGTCGCGCACGCCGTTCGAGCAGGCGCGCACGCAGCTCGCGTACGGCGAGCGGCTGCGGCGCAAGAAGATCCGCGTCGAGGCGCGCGACCACCTGCGCTCGGCGCTCGACGCCTTCGAGCGCCTCGGCGCGAAGTACTGGGCCGAGCGCGCCCGCGGCGAGCTGCGCACGGGCGGCGGCGCGTCGGCCGGGGCGACCACGGCGCCGCTCAGCGAGCTGCTCACCCCGCACGAGCTCCAGGTGGCGATGATCGTCGCGCGCGGGGCCACGAACAAGGAGGTCGCCGCGCAGCTCTTCGTCAGCCCGAAGACGGTCGAGCACCGGCTCGGCAACATCTACAAGAAGCTCGAGGTCCGGTCGCGGACCGAGCTGGCGCGGATCGTCACGGGGCAGCTGGAGGCCGAGGCGGCGTGACGGGCGGCTGCCTCTGCGGCGCCGTCCGCTTCGAGCTGACCGAGCCGCCGACCGACGCCGGCTACTGCCACTGCACGCGCTGCCAGCGGCGCACCGGCGGCGCGTCCTCCGCCCAGGCGCGCATCGACGGCGCGACGTTCCGGTTGCTCGAGGGCGAGGAGCACGTGCGCTTCTGGAAGCCGGCCGACGGCTTCGCCAAGTGCTTCTGCGGCGTCTGCGGCGCGCACCTCTTCAGCCGCAACGACGACGGCTCGCAGATGAGCGTCCGGATGAGCGCGTTCGACGAGGACCCCGGTGTGCGGCCGCAGTGGCGGGCGTTCACGAGCTACGCCCCCGCGTGGGAGCCGATCCCCGACGACGGCCTCGAGCGGTATCCGGAGGCGAAGCCGCGCTGACCGCCTGATTCGCCGCCCGCGCGCGTTGTCGAAGACGTGCGCGCGATCCTCCTGGCGACGGCGATGGCACTCATGGCGGCCGCTCCCGCCGCGGCGATGCCGAGCATCCACGCCCATCGCGGCGGCTCGGTCGTCGACGGCGTCCCCACGTTCCCGGAGAACACGATGCCCGCCTTCGAGCACGCCGCCGCGCGCGGCTGGGTGCTCGAGCTCGACGTCGTCCTCACGAAGGACCGCGTGCCCGTCGTCTTCCACGACTCGACGCTCGACCGGACGACGCCGTGCACCGGCCGCGTCGACGCGATCACCTTCGCCGAGCTGCGCGAGCGCTGCCCGTCCGACGTCCTCGGCTCGCCGGGCTCGGACGCCGGCGGCCGGCAGATGACGGCCCAGGAGAAGCGCGTGCCCGTCCCGCGCCTCGACGAGGTGCTCGACCTCGCGAGGCGCTCGGGCTCGCGGCTGAACGTCGAGATCAAGAACATCCCGACCGAGGCCGGCTTCGACCCGACCGACGCGTTCGCGACCACCGTCGTCGAGGCCCTGGCCGCCGCGAGGCTGCCCAGCTCGCAGCTCATCGTGCAGTCGTTCTGGCCGCCGAACCTCGAGGTCTCCGAGCGCCTCATGCCGGCGGTGCCGACGTCGCTGCTCACGCTCGCGCCGATGAACGACGGAAGCCCCGCCTTCGCCGCCGCCCGCGGCTACGAGTGGATCTCGCCGCAGGCCCCGCCGTCGCGCCAGGCGGTGAGCGGCGCTCACGAGACCGGGCGCATGGTCGTGCCGTACACGCCCGACGACCCCGGCGCCGTCAAGGCGAGCGCCGCCGCGGCCGTCGACGCGATCATCACCGACGACCCGGCGATGGCCGAGCGCGCGCTGCGCGAGGTCGAGCCGCCCTCGCCGAGGATCCCGCCGCCGCCGACCGCCGCCGACTGCCGCGAGGCGCGCGCGAGCCGCAGCCTGCCCACGATCACCAACACGACGGGCGCCGGCAGGCGCGCGCCGCGCGTCTTCGCGATGCAGTTCAAGCAGGAGCTGCGCCACGTCGAGACCTACGACTCCTTCCGCACGAAGATCGAGTGCTCGATCCGCGACCGCGTCCTGCCCGACCTGGCGAAGGGGCGGCCGAACGTCGTCGCCTTCAACGAGGACGTCGGCCTGATGACGATCGCGACCGGCACCCGCGGCGCCGCCGCGCGGGAGCTGTTCGGGCCGGGCCGGGCGCCCGGCTGCGAAGCCCAGGGCGCGCCGTGCACGACGCTCGCCGCGCTCGGCGCCGTGACCGCCTCCTACGGCAGGGAGGTCGCGCTCTACCGCAAGCGCTTCCCCGAGATGGCGCCGGTCTCGAGCGCGTTCGTCGCCGCGACCGACACGTTCGCGCGCGGGTGGATGCAGGTGTTCAGCGACATGGCCCGCCGCTACGACGTCTACATCCTCGGCTCGAACAACCAGGCGCCGTTCCGCGAGTCGACCGACCCGACCGAGGTCGCCACCCTCGCCGACCCCGACCTGCCGGAGCCGCCGGAGTCGGTTTACGTCGCCACCGACGACGCCGTCTACAACGAGGCCTTCCTGTGGGGCCCGAGCCGCGTGCGCGAGGACGGCCCGGAGCCGCTGCGCAACGTCCTCGCGTCGAACAAGAAGGTGCCGCTGACGGCGATCGAGGAGCAGATCCAGCTCACCCCGGGGCCGACGACGGGCCCGGACGCGGTGGCCAACCTGCGCCCCTACCGGATCCCCGGCACGCAGGCCCGGATCGGGTTCGCGACCAGCCTGCCGGCCTTCGTCTACGGCGACGCCTCCGCCGACCCGTGCGCCGACGTCTCGAAGACGTACATGCGCTGCCTCGACGCGCTCGGGACGAACCTCGTGATGCAGGACGAGGCCAACCCGGGCCGCTGGACGACCGACGCCGGCAGCGGCATGTGGCAGCCCGAGGAGTGGCTGACCTCGACATGGCGCGCCGTCTCGGACCCGAGCGTCGGGTTCGCCTACAACGTCACGCCGCATATGGTCGGCAACCTGGCCGACCTGCCGTTCGACGGCCAGACGGCGATCACGCAGCGCGGGCTCGAGGGCCGGCGCGGGTGCAACTACGTCGGCAACCCGGGCGTCAAGCGCGAGTTCCTGGCCATCGCGCCGTGGGTCACGCCGGACGCGCCGCGCGACGAGCTGCGCGAGACCGGCGCCAAGCTCGCCCCGGGCAGCGGCGACGCGCTGGAGAACGACTACGTCGAGACCGCGATCGTGGCCGACCTGCCGTTCCCGCCCAAGCCGCGGCGCCGCGATTGCGCCCGCTGACCTCGGTACATTCCGGCGGCCATGGCACAGGCCCGCTCAACCGGCGCCGGTCAGGTGCTCCTCGGCGCCGCGGGCGAGCCGTCCCTGACCGCCGCGGGCGATCAGCTCCTCTCGGTCTACCGCCTCAGCGATCCCGCCCTCTCCGAGCTGCCGCTCCAGCGCCTGCTCGACGAGCTGCTCGACCGGGTCACCGACGTCCTCGGCGTGGACACGGTCGCCTTCCTGCTCCTCGACGCGGAGGCCGGCGAGCTCGTCGCCCGCGCGGCGAAGGGGATCGAGGAGGAGGTCAAGCAGGGCGTGCGCATCCCCCTCGGGCGCGGGTTCGCCGGGCGGATCGCCGCCGAGCGGGCGACGATCTTCATCCCCGACGTCGACCACGCGGACGTGCTCAACCCGATCCTGCGCGAGGTGGGCATCCGCTCGCTGCTGGGCACGCCGCTCATCGTCGAGGACCAGGTCCTCGGCGTGCTGCACGTCGGCACGCTCCACCCGCGCGACTTCGACTCGACGGACGCCACGCTGCTCCAGCTGGCCGCCAGCCGCGCCGCACCGGCGATCGCGCACGCCCAGCTCTTCGAGGCGCTGGACCGCGAGCACCGCTCCGCCGTCGGGCTGCAGCGCAGCCTCCTGCCCGACTCGCTGCCCGCGCTGCCCGACGCCGACGTCGCCGCCCGCTACCTGCCGGCGCGCGACGAGGTCGGGGGCGACTGGTACGACGTGCTGGAGCTGGCCGACGGCAAGGTCGGCGTGGTCATCGGCGACGTCGCCGGCCACGGCGTGCGGGCCGCGGCGCTCATGGGCCAGCTGCGCACCGGCCTGCGTGCCTACGCGCTCGAGGGTCATCCGCCCGGGCGCGCCCTGGCGCTCCTCGGCACGCTGCTGCAGACGCTTCGCGGCCGGGGGATGGCGACCGTCGCCTACGCGGTGGTGGACCTCGCCGACGGGTCGCTCACGATCGCCAACGCCGGCCACCCTCCTCCGCTCGTGGTCGGCGCGGACGGGACCACCCGCATGGTCGACGTGCGCCCCGCCCCGCCGCTGGGGGCGCTGCCGTTCGCGCAGTTCGAGGAGGGCCGCGATCGGCTCGAGGACGGCGACACGATCGCGCTCTACACCGACGGGCTCGTCGAGCAGCGGGGCGTGCCGCTGCCCGAGTCGTTCGACCGGCTCGAGGCCGCGGCGGCGGCCACGCGCGGGCGCGCGAGCGCCGAAGGGCTCTGCGACGCGCTGCTCGCGGAGATGGTGCCGGGGCGCATGGCCGAGGACGACGTGGCCGTGGTCGCGCTGCGCCGCGTGCCCGTGCCCCAGACGCTGCACCTGCGCCTGGCGGCGGAGCCCGGCATCCTCGGCGGGATGCGCCGCACCCTGCGACGCTGGCTGCACGCCCACGGCGCCACCGAGGAGGAGATGCAGGCGATCACCCTCGCCGCCGGCGAGGCGTGCGCGAACGCGATCGAGCACGCGTACCCGCCGGGCCCGGCGTCGTTCGACATGGAGGCCGAGATGGCTGGTGGCGCGCTGACGCTCGTCGTGCGCGACCATGGCGACTGGCGCGATCCCCGCGGTCAGCACCGCGGGCGTGGACTGGAGCTGATGCAGGCGGTCATGGACGATGTCGAGGTGCGGCGCTCCGGCGGGGGAACCGAGATCGTGATGCGGCGGAGGGTGGGCCGGTGACGGCGCAGCTCGCCCAGCTCGAGATGCGCGGGGACGGGCCGGTCGTCGTGGCCGCGATCGCCGGCGAGGTCGACATGTCGAACGCCGCCGACCTCGGAAGCGCGGCGGCCAACGCGCTGAGCGTGCGCACCACGGCGCTGATCCTCGACCTGGACCGCGTCACCTACCTCGACAGCGCCGCCATCCACATGATCTACGAGCTGCGCGCGAAGCTCGCCGGCCGCGGCCTCAAGCTCGCGCTCGTCGTACCGCCCGAGGCGCCGACCTTCACCGCCCTGAGGCTCACCGGCGTCCCCGACGCCGTCCCGACGTTCAGGACGGCCGACGAGGCACGGGCCGAGCTGGGCGACTAGCGGCGCGCGCGCCGGATCGCCCGCTTCAGGAACGGCACGACGGTCTTGACGAAGTCGTTCGTCGCCGGCGCGGCGGTCACCGGGTCGAGGTGCGAGGTGGTCGTAGCGCGGTCGACCAGCTTCGACGCCCGTCGCGGGATCCGCGAGCGCGCGATGTAGCGCCGCGCGCCGCGCAGGACGCGCCCCTCGGTCAGATCGGTCTGGAACGCGTAGAGCGGGACGTTCACGCGGCGCGCGTGGAACGGCCGCAGCTTCAGCTCGCGCGTCGCCGCGTTGCGCGCCAGCTCACTCGCCGCGTCGACGTCGAGCGACAGGCGCAGCGGGAAGAACCACTCGACGCCGTTCGGCTCCTGGGCGCCGAAGAACGCCGCCACGTTCTCGCTCGGCGTCACCTCGCCGTCGACCCAGTCGCGCGGCTCGCCGCTGGGCGCGAGGCTGCCCGCGCGCAGGTGGATGAGCCCGAGCTCGGGCGGTGAGGTGTCCGCGTCGAAGGCGCGGGCGAGCAGCGCCCGGTTGGTCACCGGGACGTCGGGGCGGAACTTCGCGGGAAGGATCTCGTCGTTCCAGAACGGCGACTCGCCCGTCGGGTCCTTCAGCGCGTACAGGCCGCCCAGGCCCGTGAAGATCCCCTGCGCCCAGGGGAGGCCGACGCCGACCAGGTCGGCGAACGGCTGCTCGCGGATCTGCTCGAGGCGCTCGCGGATGTCGCCGACGCGGTCGGTGTCGTTGAACGTCCCGAGCGCGCCGCCGTCGATCAGCACGATGCCGTCGAGGTCCTTGTAGCCCGGCTGGCCGCCGAAGTCCCAGGAGGCGTAGATGGCGGCGGTCGAGGCCCCGAGCGAGTGGCCGCCGAGGATCACGCGCCGCCCGCCGCGGCGGGCGGCCCGGACGACCCTCCGCAGGTCGCCGAGGTGCGTCGGCAGACCCCACTCGGCCGCGAACTTCAGCGACTCGGTCGGCGGCGGCGAGTAGCGCGGCTGGATCGACTGGTCACGGATCCACCCGATGTAGAAGTCGTAGACCTGCTGGAGCGTCGCCTCGTCGCGCAGCCCGCGCTTGAACACGCTCGTGTCCTCCAGCGGCTGCGAGCGCCGGTCGACCGCCCACACCTGGAGGCCGGGGACGCGGTCGGCCAGCTCCGGCCCGACGATGTTGAACGTCCCGGCCCCGCCGCTGAAGCCGGGGACCAGCACGAGCACCGTCTTGGCCGACGACGGGCCGAACTTCGTGACGTAGCTGGCGTCGTACTTCGAGGGGCCGGCGGCGGCGACGCCCGGCACCTTCGTGGCGGCCGTGGCGGAGGCGGGGAGGAGCAGCAGCGCGGCGAGCGCCGCGAGAGCGGGGCGGGACATGGCGCCTACGCTAGTGGGGATGGCGGTGCTGATCGCGTCAGACCTGGCGAAGGACATGGCGGGCATGCCCCTGCTCCGCGGCGTCTCGTTCAAGCTCGAGCGGCGCGATCGCATGACCATCGCCGGGCGCAACGGCGCGGGCAAGACGACCCTGCTGCGGATGCTCTCGGGCGAGACGTCGGTCGACGGCGGCGAGGTGATCCTCCAGAAGGGCGCGCGGATCGCGCTGCACGACCAGCGCCCGCCGCGCGAGCGCGACGTCTCGCTGCGCGACTACGTCGTCTCCGGCTCGCGCGACCTCCTGGCGATGGAGGACGAGCTGCGCGAGATGGAGGAGCGGATGGCCGGCGGCGCGACCGACCAGTCGCTCTACGACCGCTACGCCCGCCGCCAGACGGAGTTCGAGCACCGCGGCGGGTACACCTGGCGCGACCGCGCGACGCGCGTCCTGCACAACCTCGGATTCAAGGACGCCGACCTCGACCGGATGCTCAAGACCTTCTCGGGCGGCCAGCTCACGCGCGCGTCGCTGGCCCGCGCGCTCGCCGCGCAACCCGACCTCCTCCTGCTCGACGAGCCGACGAACCACCTCGACATCACGTCGCTGGAGTGGCTCGAGGGCGAGCTCCAGCAGCTCGACGCGGCGATCGTCATGGTCGCGCACGACCGCTGGTTCCTCGAGGCCGTCGGCACGTCGGTGCTCGAGATCGAGGCCGGGCGCTCGCGGTTCTTCCCGGGCACGTGGGCCGCGTGGCGCAAGGAGGCGGCGGCGCGCGAGCTCGCTCTAGGGCGCGCGATCGAGAAGCAGCAGGCGGAGATCGAGCGGATGGAGCGCTTCATCGAGCGCTTCCGCTACAAGGCGTCGAAGGCCAAGCAGGCGCAGTCGCGGGTCAAGAAGCTCGACAAGATGGAGAAGATCGAGCGCGATCCGCGCGACAGCCGCGAGATGGCGCTCTCGTTCGGGACGGCGGAGCGATCCGGCCGCGTCGTCTTCGAGCTCGAGGACGGGCGGATCGAGGTGCCGGGCCGCGTGCTCCTGCACCAGGCCGAGCTGTGGCTCGAGCGCGGCGAGCACGTCTCGCTCGTCGGGCCGAACGGGACGGGGAAGACGACGCTCGTGCGTGCGCTGACGGGCGAGCGGCCGCTCGACGGCGGGCGGCTGCGCACCGGCCACAACGTGAAGCTCGGCTACCTGTCACAGCACGCCGAGGAGCTGGGGGAGACGGGCAGCGTGCTCGAGGCGTGCTCGCGGCACACCGGGCTGACGCCGAACAAGGCGCGCGCGCTGCTCGGGCGCTTCCTCTTCAGCGGCGAGGAGGCCGAGAAGCCGCTGGCGGGGCTGAGCGGCGGCGAGCGCCGGCGGCTGTCGCTGGCCATCCTCGTCTCCAGCGGCGCGAACGTCCTCATCCTCGACGAGCCGACGAACCACCTCGACATCGAGAGCCGCGAGGCGCTCGAGGACGCGCTGCTGGCCTTCGAGGGGGCGGTGATCCTCGTCTCCCACGACCGCGCGCTGCTCGACGCGGTCGGCCGGCGGACGATCGCCATCGAGGGCGGGCGGCTGCGCTCCTACGAGGGCGGCTGGGCCGAGTTCGTGCGCGTGCGCGAGGAGCGCCGCGCCGCGGGCGAGGACGTCGACGCCGGCCCGCCGGCCGACGTCGCTCCCCTCCCCAAGAGCAACGGGGCGCCGGCGAAGCCGAAGCGCGAGAAGCCGAAGCAGGCCGGGCCGTCGAAGGGCGCGCTGCGCCGCGAGGAGGAGCTCCAGAAGGCGGTCGAGAAGGCGGAGGCCGACCTGCGCAAGGTCGAGGACGAGCTCGCCGACCCCGCCGCGTGGGCGACGAAGTACGAGTCGGCGAAGTCCGAGGCGAAGCACACGGCGGCCAAGCGGGCCGTCGAGGCGGCGTACGCCGCGTGGGAGGAGCACGCCTCGAAGATCGGCACCTAGCGTGGGAGACTCCCGGCATGCCGACCTACGAGGAGGTCTGCGCGGCCCACGAGTGGCGCGTGCCGGAGCGCTACAACATCGCCGCCGACGTCTGCGACAAGCACCCGGCCGACAAGCTCGCGATGGTGTGGGAGCGCTTCGACGGCGCCCGGCGCGACGTCGACTGGGGTGAGATTCAGGCGCTGTCGGGGCAGGCCGCGCACGCGCTGAAGGCGGCGGGCATCGAGCGCGGCGACCGCGTCGCGGTGGTGCTCCCGCCGACGCCCGAGACGGCCGCGATCTTCTTCGGGACGTGGAAGCTCGGCGCGCTGCTCCTCTCCATGTCCGTGCTCTACGGCGACGACGGCATCCGCCACCGGCTCGACGACAGCGGCGCCAAGGTGCTCGTCACCGACCGGGCCAACGCGCCCCGCTTCGACCACCCGAACCTGCTGGTGCTCGACGACGGCCTGCTCGACGGGCACCCGACCGAGCACCCGACGCTCGACACGTCGGCCGACGACCCCGCCCAGCTCTACTACACGTCCGGCACCACCGGGCTGGCGAAGGGCATCGTGCACGCGCACCGCTACGTCCTCGCCCACGAGGAGTTCGAGCTCTGCCACGAGGTCCAGGACGGCGAGCGCTTCCACGGCATGGGGGAGTGGGCGTGGGCCGCGGGCATCGCGCCGCTGCTCGGGCCGTGGCGGCTCGGTGCCGTGCAGGTCGTCTTCCAGCGCGAGGGCGGGTTCGACCCGCACAAGCAGCTCGACTTCCTCAGCCGCCACGAGGTCACGAACGTCTTCACGACGCCGACCGCGATGCGGGCGATGATGGCGATCGAGGACGCGGGCTCCCGCTATCCGCAGCGCTTCCGCCGCGTGTGCAGCGCGGGCGAGCCGCTGAACCCGGAGGCGATCCGCTGGTTCCGCGACCAGTACGGCCTCACCGTCCTGGACTACTACGGGCTGACCGAGAGCTACCCGCTGTGCGGCAACTTCCCGTGGATGGATGTGCGCGAGGGCTCGATGGGGCGCCCGATGCCCGGCTGGGACGTGCAGATCCTCGACGAGGACGAGCAGCCGGTGCCGCAGGGCGAGCGCGGCGAGATCTGCCTACGCGCACGGTCGAACCCGCACTACCCGCTCGGCTACTGGCGGCAGCCGGAGGCGACCGAGGAGACCTTCGGCGGCCCCTGGTTCCACACGAAGGACGCCGCGGTCATGGACGAGGACGGCTACGTCTGGTACGCGGGCCGCGCCGACGACGTCATCATCGCCGCGGGGTACCGGATCGGCCCGTTCGAGGTCGAGTCCGCGTGCCTCGAGCACCCGGCGGTGCGCGAGGCGGCGGCGGTCGCGTCGCCCGACGAGCTGAAGGGCAACGTCGTCAAGGCGTTCGTCGTGCTGGCCGACGGCCACGAGCCGACCGACGAGACGGCCGACGCCATCAAGCGCTTCGTGCGCGAGCGGCTGAGCGCGTACGCGTACCCGCGCCGGATCGAGTTCGTCGACGACCTGCCGAAGACGCTGACCGGCAAGATCCGCCGCGTCGAGCTGCGCGAGCGCGAGCGGGAGCGGGCGGCAGCGGGCTAGCGGACCCGGTTGGCCCGCCCGCAGGCGACCTCGTTGCCGCCGCGGTAGATGCGGACCGTGACCCCGCGGGCGAGGCGCTTGCCGAGCCTCCCGCTCTTGTTCTCGAAGAAGTCGTCCTCGCCGGGCGCGGTCTTCTTCACGCCCAGCAGGTCGAGGATCTTGTGCTTGCCCGTCGCCGCCCTGCCGCACGGGACGTCCGCGATCGCGCCGGTGTACTCGCTCGACGGAGCCAGCCCGTGCAGCGAGACGAACACGCCTGCCGTGGGAGCGCTCGTGCGCTGGACCGCGGCGACGCTGCCGCGCATGTTGTCGTCGGCGATCGTGGCGAAGAGGAACGTCGGGAAGTCCCGCACCGCGGCGCGGTGAGCGGTGGGCGAGGCGGAGGATCCCGCGGTGGCCGTGACGGCTACGACGACCGCGGCGAGAACGAGCGGGACGAGCGGGGACCTGCGCACTGCCGGCATGGCCTGCTCCAACGTCGGGAGGCAACCCTACCTCGGATCAGCCCCCTGTCACGACGTCGGCGAAACGGCGCAGGTACAGCGGCCAGCCCTCGTCGGAGTCCACGCCGTCGCGAACCGCCTCCCAGCCGTCGAGATGCCGGTCGAGGTTCCGGTGCTCGAGCTCGACCCGGGTGCGGTCGGGCGCCTCGGCGACGAAGCGGACCTCGACCTCGCTCGTCTTCTCCGGGTCCGTCTCGACCTGCCAGCGCGGGTCGATGTCCCAGCTGATGACGACCCGGTCCGGCGGCTCGTAGGCCAGCACGCGCGCCCACTGGCACTCGCTGCCGTCGACGCCGCGGTCGTAGAGGCGCCCGCCCGCGCGCGGCTCGAACACCGTCTCGGCGATGTCGACCGCGAGCAGGTTGTGCTCGCGCGGCTTGAAGCTCCCGAAGTCCTCGGTGAAGACGGCGAACGCCCGCTCGATCGGCGCCTCGACGGTCACCTCGTGGCGGACGGTGGTGGCTTCGGTCGGCGCGGTCATTCGCTCTCCTTCATGCGTCGTTCGACGGTGTCCTTGTAGGCCGCCAGCGCGCCGCTCCAGAACTCGTCGAGCTCGGAGCGCAGGCGCTCGAGGCCCGCGGTGTCGGCGTGGTAGATGCGGCGGGTGCCCTCGGCGCGGTCGGTGACCAGCCCAGCCTCCTTGAGGACCTTCAGGTGCTGTGAGACGGCGGGCCGGCTGACCGGCAGCTCGCGGGCGAGCTCCCCGACCGCGCACGGCCGTCGCGCCACGCGCGTGAAGATCGCCCGCCGCGTACGGTCGCCCAGCGCGGTCCAGCCATCGGCCTGTTGGTAAGGCACCACTAACGGTAAGCCTACGCTTACACGACCTCGCTCGTCAACCCCGCTTGCCGCAGCGCTCCAGCTCGCGGACGTAGAAGTCCACGTACTCGTCGGTGTGCGCGTTCCAGTAGTCGCCGTCGTGACCGCCCTTCCACGGATGGAAGCGCGGGGCGTCCATGCGGGCGACGAGGGTGCGGACGGCGGGGGCGAAGGGATCCTGGTCGCCCACGTCGACCCACGCGCCGCGCGGGATCTGGCTCGCGCGGGCGATGAGGTCGTGGCGGTCGAAGTCCTCGGCGTCGTCGAACGCGCCCGCGGCGGAGAGGCCGGCCTCCGCGAAGATCGCGGGCGAGTGCGCGCCGACCGCGCAGAAGCGCTCCGGGAAGGCGGCGGCGAGGTGCAGCGCGCCGAAGCCGCCCATGGAGATGCCGCCGATCGCGATGCGCTCGGGGTCCGCGCCGGTGCGCTCGATCGCGGCCGGGATCGCCTCGCGGATGACCATCCGCGCCCACTTGCCGTCGCGGCGGTTGTGCCAGTACGACGAGTCTCCGCCGTCGGGGGAGAGGACCACCGGCGCCCGGTCGCCGGCCTCGTCGAGCGCGTCGACCAGCGCGTCGCTGATCATGCTCTTCGCGTCACCGCCGCGGCCGTGGAGCAGGACGAGCAGGGGCGGGTGGTCGGAGGCGCCTTCCGGGACATAGACGCGGTGCTCCAGCGTCTCGCCCACGGCGCGCGAGCGCTGCTCGAGCGTCGAGGAGCCCTCGGGCTCGCCGCAGCCCGCTAGTACGAGGACGACGGCGAGGAGGACGCGGCGCATCGCCGCTCAGTCTCGTGGCTAGTCGCCGAACGCGCGCCGCCCGGCGTTGCCGTGGCGCTTGGGGGTGACCTTGATGGCCACCTTCGAGGGCTTCTTCGCCACGACCGGGTTCTCGATCTCGCCGAGGCGGTCGATGACGCGGCGCCACTGCCCGGGCTTGAGGATCGCGCCGGCGTACTTGCCGACGCGGCCGGTGCGCGGGTCCTGGCCGACGGGCTGGTAGCCGACGTGGATGTGGTCGGCGTGGTCGCCCATGGCCAGCGTGTTCGGGGCGTCCGGGTACTTCATGAGGCTGATCACCTGGTCGGGCCGCATCGCGCCCTGCAGCGTGAGGATGCGGCGGATCGCGATGTCGGTGATCGATCCCGCGCCCTGGTGGCCCATGATCGAGATGCCGTTGACGCTCGCGATGTCGACGGCGGTGCCGGTCGAGTGGTGCGAGACGTTGCCCGACGACGTGTAGAAGCCGTGGCCGCACTGGAGGCTCGTGACGCCCGGGCGCAGCCCGTTGGCGGCGAGGAACTCGAGCAGGGCCAGGACGCGGCGGTCCACGATGCCGGCGCGGATGTCCTGGCGGCCGCACTCGTAGACGTCGACGTGCGGGTTGGCCAGCACGCGCCGGATCAGCGACTCCTTGCTCATGAGCAGGATCTGGCCGATCGTCGGCGCCTTGGCGTCGCGGCCGAAGAACGGGTTCTTGCCCTTGGCGCGGTAGATCGCCGTGGACTCGAGCAGCTTCCAGCCGTCGAGGATCGGCTTCGGATCGATGCGCGGGGCGCCGCGGCCGGCCGGGCGCAGCTCGAAGAGCATGTGCGGCGCGCGGGTCGACGAGGTCTGGCCGACGTGGCCGAGGACCGTGCCGGCGACGATCGAGGCGCCGGGCTTCAGGCGCTTCCACGTGACCTGGTTCGGCTTGAGGCGCAGCAGCTCGGCGACGTACTCGTCGCGACCCTGGGGCACCGGAGCGCCGACCTGGCGGTTGCCGCCGGCCTTGTAGGCGTGGGGGCGCGTCGGGTTGGCGAACAGTCGCTCCTTGCCGCCGGCGACGCTGGTCGCGGAGCCCGCGCGGGGCTCGACGACGTCCTCGTCGCGCTTCGCGTGGGCGTGGTCGGCGGCGACGACCTTCGCGGCCTTCGCGCCGTGCTTCGGCACGGGGTAGGAGACCTCGAGCTCGGACAGGCGCCCGTAGGTGTAGGTGTTGCCGTAGGCGTCGCGGACCTTGACGTATCGGCCGAGGCGCTTGTCGTGGCCGCGCGCGACGACCTTGCCGTCGTGCGTGGCGATCGCCGCGGTGCCGGGCTGCGCGAAGACGAGCGTGCTGTCGCCGTCGCCCGAGGCGTAGCGGGCCTTGCCGTCGAGCGGGAAGCGGCCCTGCGTCAGGCCGGTCAGCGAGCCGACGAGATCGCCGGGCAGGCCGCCCACGAGGCGGGCGCGCATGAGAACCGACTCGACGTACCAGTCGGCGTGGTTGTAGGCGAAGATCGCGCGGCGCAGGTCGGTCTCGGCGCCCGCGGCCTTGAGGTACTTGGCGGCGGCGAAGATCGCGTCGACCGGGTTGTACGGGTCCTTCTTGCCGTCGCCGTTGGCGTCGACGCCGTAGGACTTCCAAGTCGAGGGCATGAACTGCATCCACCCGAGCGCGCCGGCGCTGGAGACGTTGAGGTTGCGGCCGTAGTCCGTCTCGATCTCGTTGATCGCGGCCAGGACCTCCCAGCGCACCCCGTACTCCATGCCCGCGGCCTGGTAGATCGGGAGGAGGAAGGGCGGGATGCGGAACTTGTCGATGAAGAAGTTCGGCACGCCGATGGCGGCCGGGCCGGGCATGGCCAGCGACATCGACGGGTTCGCCAGGGTCGGGACGCCGTTGTCGGAGTGCAGCCGCGGCTGGGTCGGCGTGCGGTCGACGGGCTTGTGCTCGCGGCCGTCCTCGTGCTTCGGTGCGTGCCTGCGCTCGCGGCGGACCGGGGTGCCCTCCTTCGCGGCGACCTTGCAGTCGTCGCCGGCGGCCTGCTCGGGCAGCGTGGCCTCCGTGCCCGTGGCGGGCGCGACGGGGGCCTCCTCGGCGGCGGGCAGCGCGGCGGCCGCGGCGCCGGAGGCGGCGACATCGCCCTCGTCGGCCGGGCAGGTCTCGTCCTCGGCGCTCCAGGCGTCGTCCTTCTGCTCCTCGGCGGCGGCCTGCGCGGCGGGCTCCTCGGGCTTGGGCGCCTCGGCGGCGGGCGGCTGCTCGGCGGGCGGCTGCTCCTGCGCGGGCTGCTCGGGCGCGGCCGCGGGCTGCTCGGGGGCGGGCTGCGGCTGCGGCGCGGGCTCGGTGTGCTCGCCGGTGGAGGAGATCGTGGCGGCCGCGGTGGAGGTCTCGGTGCGGGTCTCCGTGGCGGCGGGCGCCGGGGCGGCGGAGGGCGACTCGGAGGGTGCGGCGGCCGCGGGGGCGACCACGGGCTGGTCGGCGGGCGTGCCGACGGCCCCCTCGCCCGGGGCGCCCTCGGGCGCGTCCTGCGCGGCGGTCTGGACGATGCCGCTGCCGAAGCCGATGGCGAGCACGCCCGCGCCGGCCAGGCCCGCGGCAAGGCGCAGACGAGCGGCCGGCGCGCGATCGCCGGTTGCGGGGGCCTGGTCGGGCCCGTGCTCGGGGGAGCCGGAAGCCATGACTCCTCCGCGTTGTTCGGCACTGTCGGGCAGGCCTTGACACGCGCGCCCCGGGAGCGGACACCCGCAACACTGCGCCCGTGAGCGCTGGACGCCCGTTCTACTCAGAGTTCGGCTGGGCCTACGACCTGCTGGTCGACGACCCGGTGGAGCCGTGGGTCGACGTCGTGGAGGACGCGCTGCGCCGCCGCGGCGCACCGTCTCCCGCGCGCGTGCTCGATGCGGGCTGCGGCACCGGCCGCCATGCGGCGGCGCTCAGGGCCCGCGGGCACGACGTCGTGCTCCTCGAGCCCGTGCCCGAGCTGCTCGCCCAGGCCCGCGAGCGCGTGCCCGGCGCGTCGGCGCTCGCCGTCGCCCTCTCCGACGCGCCGCCGCTCGACCCCCCCGGCGGACGCCGCGACCTGCCGCGGCGTCATCAACGACCTGGTCGAGGACCGCGCTCGCGACCACGCCCTCGCCGCGCTCGCCGCCGCGGTCCGCCCGGGTGGGGTGCTCGTCCTCGACGTCCGCGAGCGGGAGGCCACGGCCGCGCGCTACACGCCGTCGCGGTCCGCGCGGCGGGAGGCGGAGGGCGTCGTGTTCACCTCCGACGGTCACTGGGACGCGGTCGCCGGCCTCGTGCGCGTCCACGAGCGGCACGAGTCCGGGGAGCGGCTCGCCGAGCACGACTTCGTCATGCGCCCGTGGACCGAGGCGGAGCTGGGCGAGCGGTTGGAGCGGGCGGGCTGGGGAGAGGTCGAGATCGGCCCAGGGCGCGAGTCGCGGCTGCTCGCCGTCGCTACGCTTCGCGCGCCTTGAGAATCGTTCTCACTTCCTGCCTCGTGCTGCTGGCGCTCGCCGGCTGCGGCGACCCGGGCCGCGGCGGCAGGCCGCTGGTCGTCGCGACCACGCCGCAGCTGGCCGACTTCGCCCGCCAGGTCGGCGGCGACCGGATCGAGGTGCGCACGCTGCTGCCCGCCAACGTCGATCCCCACGACTTCGAGCCGCGGCCGAGCGACGCCGAGGCGATCGCGCGGGCGGACGTCGTGCTGCGGTCCGGCGGCGAGGTCGACGAGTGGCTCGACGACCTCGTCGACACCGCCGGCGGCGACGCCGACGTGGTCGCCGTCGGCGAGCGGATCCGCGCCCGCGGCGACGATCCCCACTGGTGGCAGGACCCGCTCATGACCTTCCGCGCTGTGGGCGCGGTATGGGAGGCGCTGCGCGAGGCCGACCCCGCCGGGGCGGACGCCTACGAGCGCGGCGCCGCGGCCTACGGTCAGGAGGTCGGCGCGCTGCATCGCGAGATCGCCGCTTGCATGCGCTCCATCCCGCGCGAGCGGCGCAAGCTCGTCACCAACCACGACGCCTTCGGGTGGTTCGCGCGCCGGTACGGGATCGACGTCCTCGGGTCGATCATCCCCGGCCGCTCCACCTCCGCGCGCCCGTCGGCGCAGGACGTCCGCGAGCTCGTCGACGCCATCCGCCGCGAGGGCGTCCGCACGATCTTCCCCGAGAGCGCGCTCAACCAGCGGCTCGAGGAGGCGGTCGCCCGCGACGCCCGGGCGAAGGTGGGGGAGCCGCTCTACGCCGACACCCTGGGCAGGGCGGGGACGTACCTCGGCGCGCTGCGCCACGACGCCGCGGCGATGGCGCGCGGCTTCGGCGGCGACTGCAGCTTGGGCTAGTCGCCGGCCCGGCGGTGCGACGGGACGACGGTGATCGCGTCCTTGCTGGGCTGGGCGCGCACGGTCGGGTTGTCGATCTCCTCGAGCCGGTCGATCAGCTTGATCCACTGGCGCGGCTTGAGGACGGCGGCGAGCTGCCTGCCCGCCTTCGTGCCGCCGAGCGGCTGGAAGCCCACGTGGATGTGGTCGTCATGGTCGCCCAGGGCCAGCGTGTTGTCGCTGCCCTCGTACTTCATGAGGCTGATGATCTGCGACGGGCGCATCGTGCCCTGGAGCGTCAGCAGCCGGCGGACGGTCAGGTCGGTCACCGACCCGGCGCCCTGGTGTCCGAGGATCGGCACGCCGTTGACCTTCGCGATGTCGACGGCGCTGCCGTAGGAGTGGTGGGAGACGTTCCCCGAGGTCGTCAGGTACGAGTGCCCGCAGCTGAGCGAGGTCACCGACGGCCGCAGGCCCGAGGCGGCGAGGAACTCGAGCGTCGCGAGGACGCGGCGGTCGATGCGCGCGGCCCTGATGTCGCGGCGGCCGCACTCGTAGACCTCGATGCGCGGGTTGTTCAGGACCCGCTGCTGGAGCTCGCTCTTGCCCATCAGCAGGATCTGGCCGATCGACGGGGTCTTCGCGTCGCGGCCGAAGAAGGGGTTGCGCTTGCGGGCGCGGTAGATCGCCGTGGTCTCGAGCAGCTTCCAGCCGTCGAGGATCGGCTTGGGGTCGATGCGCGGGGCGCCGCGGCCGGCGGGGCGGATCGAGAACGCGACGTGCGGGGCCTGCTCGCGCGACGTGCGGCCGATGCGACCGAGGACGGTGCCGCCGATGACGCGCGAGCCGCGCTTCAGCCGCTTCATCTCGACCTGCGACGCCGGCAGCCCGAGCAGCTCGGCGTCCTCGGCGCTCGGGGCGGCGACGAGCTGGCGATCGCTGCCGCCGAGCTTGGCGCCCGGGCGCGACGGCGAGGCGAAGAGGCGCTCCTTCATCACGCGCGGCTCGCTCCGCCGCGGCTTCGCCGGGCGCTTGCGCTGCTTCTTCTCGGCCGCCGGCTGCCTGCCCGCGCTCGCCGCCTGCGTCGGCGCCGGGTCCTTCGGCGGGTTGGCGTACATGCCCGCGCTCGGGGCCGGGGCGCGCTCGCGCAGCACCGGGTGCTCGGTGGCCAGCTCGCCGAGGTGCGAGTAGGTGTAGGTGTTGCCGAAGGAGTCGCGCAGCACGACGAACCGGCCGCGCTCGCGGGTGTGGCCGCGACCGACGACCTTGCCGTCCTGCACCGCGACGACCGCGGCGCCCGGCTTGGCGTAGATCTTGATGTCGCGGCGCTTGGCGTCGCCCTCGATCGGCACCGCGGCGTTCGTGCCCTTGGCGACGCGGCGCTCGGCCTCGCGGGCGTCGACGTCGTTGGCGTAGCGGGCGCGGGCGGCGACGGGGAAGCGGCCCTGCGTGAGGCCGGTGAGCGAGCCGACGAGGTCCGACGGCATCCCGCCGATCAGACGCGCGCGCATGAGGACGGAGTCGACGTACCAGTCGGCGTGGTTGTAGGCGAAGATCGCGCTGCGCAGGTCCTTGTCGCCGCCGGCGGCCTTGAGGTAGCGCGCGGCGGCGAAGATCGCGTCGACCGGGTTGAACGGGTCCTTGCGCTTGTCGCCGTTGGCGTCGACGCCGTACTGCTTCCAGGTCGACGGCATGAACTGCATCCAGCCCAGGGCGCCCGCGGAACTCACGTTGAGGTTGCGGCCGTAGTCGGTCTCGATCTCGTTGATCGCGGCCAGGACCTCCCAGCGCACGCCGTACTCGATGCCGGCGGCCTGGTAGATCGAGAG
>DASVRH010000292.1:0-7913 GCA_036388715.1 Solirubrobacteraceae bacterium
GGACCTCGCCAACCTCGTCAACGAGGCGGCGCTCCTCGCGGCCCGCAACGGCAAGCGCGAGATCGGCCAGATCGAGCTCGAAGAGGGCATCATGCGCGTCGTCGCGGGCCCGGAGAAGAAGACCCGGGTCATGAGCGAGAAGGAGCGGCTCATCACCGCCTATCACGAGATGGGCCACGCCCTCGTCGGGCACTTCCTCGAGCACTCCGACCCGGTCCACAAGATCTCCGTCGTCGGCCGCGGCCAGGCGCTGGGCTACACGATCTCCATGCCGCAGGAGGACAAGTTCCTCACCACGCGCGCCGAGCTCAACGACACGATGGCGATGACCCTCGGCGGCCGCGCCGCGGAGGAGATCGTCTTCGGCGAGATCACCACCGGCGCGTCGAACGACCTCGAGAAGATCACCGCGACGGCCAAGCAGATGGTCATGCGCTTCGGCATGAGCGAGCGCCTCGGCCCGCGTGTGTTCGGCCACGACCACGGCCAGCCCTTCCTCGGCCGCGAGTTCTCCTCCGAGCCCGACTACTCCGACGAGATCGCCCGCGAGATCGACGACGAGATCCGGCGCATCATCGAGTCGGCGCACCAGCGGGCGAAGGACATCCTCACCGAGCGCCGCGCCGACCTCGAGAACATCTCGGAGATCCTCGTCAAGCGCGAGACGATCGAGCGCGCGGAGTTCGAGGCGCTGCTCGCGGGCAAGTCCGAGGAGGACGTCTTCGGCGCCGACGAGACGCCGACCGACGAGCCGGGTCCCTCGGCCCCCGAGCTGCCCGCCGGGGCCGAGCGCACCGGCGGCCCGCGGCCGCTGCCGCGGCCCGGCCTCGCCGGCGCGGAGTCGCGCGCCGTCGACCCGCCCGAGCCCGGCCTCGCCTAGCAAGTAGCCTCGCCGCGCGTGTCTTCGCGCGCGCCCCGGTGGGGCCTGGTCCTCGCCGGCATCCTCGTGCTGGCCGCCGTCCTGCGGCTCTGGAAGCTGGGCGAGCGCTCGCTGTGGCTGGACGAGGTGTTCACGCTGCGCCACGTCGACGGCGACCTCGGTCACGTCCTCGACCGCTGCGCCAAGGAGGACGTCGCGCCGCTGTACCCGCTGCTCGCGTGGGCGTGGAGCAAGGCGTTCGGCCTATCGGAGGCGGGGCTGCGCTCGCTGCCGGCGCTGCTCGGCGTCCTCACCGTCCCCGTGGTGTGGGCGATCGGCGCGCGGCTCGGCGGGCCGAGGGCGGCGGCCTTCGCCGCGCTCCTCGCGGCGACCTCCCCGTTCCTCGTCTGGCACGCGCAGGACGCGCGGCCGTACGCGCTGCTGATCCTCCTGAGCGCGGTCGCGCTGCTGGGCTTCGTGCGGGCGCTCGAGGAGGGCGCGCGACGGCGGTGGCTGGTCGTGTGGGCTCTGGCGTCGGCGGGCGCGGTGGCCACGCACTACGACGCCGTCTTCCCCTTCGCCGCCGAGGCGGCGTGGCTGCTCGTCGCGCTGCGGGCGCGCGGGGTCGCGCCGGTGCTCGCGGCGTGCGTGCCGGCGGTCGTCACCGGTCTCGCGCTGCTGCCGCTCGCGCTCGACCAGAGCGGGGGAGAGCTGGGCGGCGGCGGCCTCGGCGGCAACGCCGGCGAGGGCACGGCCAACGACGGCGGCGGCGGCTTCCTCGGCATCGCCGACCCCGCGGCGCTGGCGAGGCGCATCCTGTACGTCCCCGGCCAGTTCCTCGCGGGCTACCAGCCTCCCTTGCAGCTCGCGGCCGTCCTCGTCGCCGGGCTGCTCGTGCTCGCCGCGGTCGTCGTCGGCCTGCGCTCGATCCCCCGGGAGCGCCTCGAGCGCCTTGCCCCCGTCGCGGCGGTCGGGGCGGTCGTGGTCGTGGTGCCGATCCTGCTCACCGTCACCGGCTTCGACCAGGTCTACACGCGCTTCCAGTCGCCGGCCTTCGTGCCGCTCGTCGTCGTGCTCGCCGCCGGGCTCGCCTGGGCCGCCCGCCGCGCGGCGCTGGCGATCGCGGGCGGGCTCGTGCTCTTCGGGGTGCTGGTCGTCGTGGCCAGCGCGGAGGACCCGAAGTTCGGCCACCAGGACTGGCGCGGCGCGCTCGACGCGGCGGGGCCGGCGGGCGCCGTGGTCCTCTCGGCGACCCGCGCCTACGAGGTCGTCCCGGTCATGCGGCCGGACTGGGAGTACTGGCAGGAGGGCACGCGGGTCAGCGAGATCGCGTCGTTGGCGCTGCCGCCGCAGCACCGCGAGATCGGGCGCGAGCCCGAGCCGCCGCGGCCGCCGACGCCCGCGCCGCCGGCCGGCTTCCGCGTCGTCGAGCGCCGCGACGGCGCCACGTTCACGCTCGTCCGCTACCGCGCGGCCGAGCCGGCCGTGGTCGGGGAGGCCGAGCTGCGGCGGCTCGCGCTCGGCCCCATGGGCACGATCGTGTGGGAGGCGCGGCGGTGAGGCGCTGGGGCTGGGCCCTCGCCGGGATCGTCGTGCTCGCCGCCGCGCTGCGCCTCTGGCAGCTCGGCGACCGGTCCCTCTGGGTCGACGAGGCCTTCACGCTGCGCCACGTCGACGGCGACCTCGGCCACGTGCTCGACCGGATGAGCGAGGAGGACAGCGCGCCGCTGTACCCGCTGCTCGCGTGGGGGTGGAGCAAGGTCTTCGGGCTCTCGGAGGCCGGGCTGCGCTCGCTGCCCGCCCTGCTCGGCGTGCTCACCGTGCCCGTCGTCTGGGCGGCCGCCGCGCGCGTCGGCGGCAGGCCCGCCGCCGCGGCCGCCGCGCTGCTGACCGCGGTCAGCCCGTTCCTCGTCTGGCACGCGCAGGACGCGCGGCCCTACGCGCTGCTGATCCTGCTGGGCGCGGTCGCCTTCCTGGCCTTCCTCCGCGTGCTCGAGGACGGGTCGCGGCGCTGGGCCGCCGTCTGGGCGGTCGGCTCGGTCCTCGCCGTCCTCACCCACTACGACGCCGTGTTCCCGTTCGGGGTCGAGGCGGTGTGGCTGGTGCTCGGCACCCGCGGGACGGCGCGGCGCGCGGTGCTCGTCGCCGCCGGCGTGCCGGTCCTGCTGGGGCTCGCGCTGATCCCGCTCGCCGTCGCGCAGAGCGGCGGCGGGCTGACCGGCGGCGGGGTCGGCGGCGAGGCCGGCTTCGGCGGCGGCGACAACAGCGCCGGCGGCGACGTCTCGTTCCTCGGCATCTCCGACGTGGAGTTCCTCGCGCGGCGGGTCGCCTACGTCGGCGGCCAGTTCGCGACGGGCTACCAGCCGCGCGCGCAGCGGTTCACGGCGCTGGCGGCCGCCGTCCTCCTCGTGCTCGCGATCGCCGCCGTCCTGCGCCTCGTCCCGCGCGAGCGACTGCGCCGGGTCGCGGTGCCCGCCGGCGTCGGGCTGACGACGATCCTCGCCGCGGTGCTGCTCACGGTCGCCGGCATCGACCAGGTCTATACGCGCTTCCAGTCGCCGGCCTTCGTCCCGCTCGTCGTCGCGCTCGGCGCGGGCCTGGCGCTGTGCGGGCGCCGCGTCGGCGTCGCGCTCGTCGCCGCGCTCGCCGCGCTCGGCATCGGGGTGACGCTCGCCACGGCGGGGGACGCGAAGTTCGGCACGCAGGACTGGAGGACCGCGTTCGCCGCGCTCGGGCAGTCGGACGAGTGGCGGCTCGTCGTGCTCTCCGCCCCGTACGGCAAGGAGATGCTGCCGGTCTACCGCCCGTACGCGGTCCTGCCGCGCGAGCCCTTCGAGGTCACCGAGGTCGTCGCGCTCGCGCTGCCCGACAACCGCCTGCGCGGCGGGCGCCAGCCCGAGCCGCCGCGCCCGTTCGTCGCGCCGCTGCCGCCCGCCGGGTTCGAGCTCGTCGCCTACGAGCGGGCCGAGACGTACACGCTCCTGCGCTACCGGGCGCGGAAGCGCACGACGCCGTTCGCGCTCGAGCTCGAGGCGCTGCGGCTCTTCCGCGGCGGCCAGCAGCCGCCGCTCATCGCGCTGCCCCCCGGCGGCTAGGCTCGCCGCGGTGCTCCACGTCACGAACGGCGACAGCGCGGTTCCGGTCGTACAGCAGGCCGTCGGCGCCGACGCGCTGGCGTGGCGCGACACGCTCCACGACGGGCCGGTGCCCGCCGCGGCGCCCGAGGAGCTGCGGCGCGTCCGCGCGCGGCACCTCGCCGCGCGCTACGGGCTCGACGAGCCGGCGATCCTCGCCGAGATGGAGGCGCGCGACGCCGCCCTGCTCGCCGCCGACGCGGTCGTCGTGTGGCTCGAGCACGACCTCTACGACCAGCTCCAGCTCCTCCAGCTCCTCCAGATCCTGTGGCGGCGCCCCGACGCGCGCGCGGTCGTCACCGACGGGTTCGTGACCTCGTACCGGCCCGAGGAGCTGCGCGCGATGCAGCCCGGGGCGCCCGACGCCGACGCCGCGGCCGCGGCGTGGGCGGCGTTCACCGGCGTGGACCCGAACGCGTGGCTCGCCGTGCGCGGCGACGGCGTCCTGCGCCACGTCCCCGCCGCCTTCCGGCGGCTCGCCGAGGAGCTGCCGTGGGCGACCGACGGGCTGACGCGCTCCCAGCGTGCGCTCGTCGGCGCCGGCGGCGACTTCGCCGCCGCGCAGCGCGCCGAGGAGGCGCCGTTCCTCGGCGACGCGCTGGCCGCGCTGCTGCCGGAGTCTCCGTCGGCGTGGCTCGGCGGGGTGGAGACCGCGCGCTGGCGGTGGGACCCCGAGCGCGGAGTAGCCTCGCCCGCAGCGTGAAGGCCTTCGAAGTCATGGGCGTCGTGAACGTCACGCCGGACTCGTTCTCCGACGGCGGGCGCTACCTCGACGCGCGCGCGGCGATCGACCACGGGCTCGGCCTGCTGGCCGAGGGCGCGGACCTGCTCGACGTCGGCGGGGAGTCGACGCGGCCGGGGGCCGAGCCGGTCACGGCGGACGAGGAGATCGCGCGCGTCGAGCCCGTCGTCGCCGCCCTGGCCGCCGACGGCGCGCGCGTCTCTATCGACACGACGAAGGCCGCGGTGGCGCGCGCCGCGCTGGCCGCCGGCGCGACCTACGTCAACGACGTCAGCGCGCTGCGCTTCGATGCCGAGCTGGCGGGGGTCGTCGCCGACGCCGGCGTCGACTGCTGCCTGATGCACATGCGCGGCGACCCGCGCACGATGCAGGACGACCCGCGCTACGACGACGTCGTCAGCGACGTCAAGGCCCACCTGGAGGAGCGGCTGGCGTTCGCCGCGTCGAGCGGCATCGCCGAGGAGCGCGTGCACCTCGACCCCGGCATCGGGTTCGGCAAGACGCTCGAGCACAACCTCGAGCTGCTGCGCCGCCTCGGCGAGATCGTCGCGCTCGGCCGCCCCGTCGTCGTCGGCACGAGCCGCAAGTCGTTCCTCGGCAAGCTGACCGGGCGCGACGTCGGCGAGCGGGTGCCGGGCACGATCGCGACGAACGTCCTCGCGCTCGAGCGGGGCGCCCGCATCTTCCGCGTCCACGACGTCCAACCGACGCGCGATGCGCTCACCGTGGCTGCTGCTACGTTGCGCGAATGGCAGGCGACGACGACGACTTCGGGCCCGGCGGGCTCGACGACGACGACGCCCTAGACGGCGACGACTTCGCCCACTCGACGGTCGTCACCATCGAGATCAGCGGCCTGTCGCTCTACACGCGGCTGGGCGTGACCGCGGCGGAACGCGAGATCGGTCAAAGGCTCCTCCTCGATCTCACGCTCGAGATCGGCGAGAGCTCGGCGACGGAGACCGACGACATCGACGACACCGTCGACTACGGCGAGGTCTGCAACCTCGTCGCGCTCGTCGCCCAGCAGCGGACCTACCACACCCTCGAGCGCCTCTGCACGGCGATCGCCGACCGCCTGCTCGACGACTTCAGCATCGAGGCGGTCTCCGTGAAGGCCGCCAAGCCGGAGCCTCCCATCCCGCTGCCGGTGGAGGAGGTCTCGGTGACGGTGTGGCGCGAAGTGTGAAGCGCCTGACGGCGGCCGAGCGGCGCAAGGAGATCCTCGACGTCGCCATCGCCGAGTTCGGCGTCTCGGGCTACCACGGCACGTCGACCGAGGTCATCGCCGAGAACGCGGGCATCTCGCAGCCGTACATCTTCCGCCTGTACGGGACGAAGAAGGATCTCTTCCTGGCGTGCGTCGACAGCTGCTTCGACCGGACCATCGAGGTGTTCCGCGAGGCGGCCGCGGACGCGGACGTCCCCATCGAGGAGATGGGCCGCGCGTACGTCGAGATGCTCGGCGAGCGGTCGCTGGTGCTCTTCCAGCACCAGATCTACGCCGCGGCCGAGGACCCCGACATCCGTGCCCTCGCACGCCGGCGGTTCGAGGGGCTGGCCGAGGAGATCCGGCGGCTCGGCGGCGTCGATCCGGTCGTGTTCGTCGGCCAGGGCATGCTGCTGAACGTCATCGCGTCGCTCGGGCTGCAGGCGGAGGACTGGGTATTCCTCAGCGCACCGGACACCTAGGGCTCGGCTCGAACGTCGGCGACCGCCGCGCGAACCTCCAGGCCGCCGTCGACGCGCTGCCGGGTCACGGCGTCGCCGTCCTCGCGTCGTCGTCGACGTACGACACCGACCCGGTCGGCGAGGTCCTCGACCAGCCGTCGTTCCTCAACGCGTGCATCCGGATCGAGACGGATCACGAGCCGGAGGCGCTGCTCGACGCGTGCAAGGACGTCGAGCGCGCGCTCGGGCGCGAGGCCGGCGGCGTGCGCCACGGGCCGCGCCCGATCGACGTCGACCTGCTGCTCCTGGGCGACCTCGAGCACCGCTCCGAGCGGCTGACGCTGCCCCACGAGCAGGTGCTCGCGCGGCGCTTCGTCCTCGTCCCGCTGCTCGAGCTCGACTTCGACCTGGCCGTGCCCGACGGACGGCGTCTGAGCGACGCGCTCGCCGCGCTCCCGCTCGACGAGGGCGTGCGGCGCGAGGGGCCTCAGCTCAGCGTGCCCGGCGGGAGCGAGCCGGGGTAGTCGGCGAACCAGCGGTGGGCCAGCTGCGCGGCGGGCGACGCGTCGATCAGCGGCCTCAGGTCCCCGATCGTGCGCAGCAGCGCCACCGACGCGCCGATCTGGAGGTCCGCGGCGTTCGGCCGCTCGCCGCCGAGGACGCCCTCCTCCATCCACCCGGCGATCTTCTGCAGGTGCTCCGGCAGCACGTTGACGTCCGCCTTCACCGCCTCCTCCGAGACGCCGTTCAGCCGCCACTCGACCATCGACGTCGCCGGCCCGCTGAGGCGCGCGGCGCAGCCGGGCACCGGCAGCTTCGACTTCGCGAGGTACGACGGCATCGCGTCGGGGCGCTTGCGCAGCGACCACCAGACGACGCGGCGCACCAGCGGCTGGAGCACCTCCTCGCCCCACTCCTCGGCCAGCACGACCTCGGGGCTCGGCCACAGGGACGGCTCGGGCCGCTGCTCCTCGGCCCAGCGCATGATCTCGCGCGAGCCGCTGATCTTCCGCCCGTCGGCCTTGAGCGACGGGACGGTCCGCCTGCCGAAGCGGATCCGCTGGTGGGCGGCGTGGAGACCGGGCGGCAGCTCGGTGACCTTGTAGTCGAGGCCCTTCAGCTTCAGGGCCTCCTCGACCGCGGCGCACGGGTGCGAGGCGGGCACGACGTAGAGGCGGAGGGGCATGGCGTGGAATGATCGCGCGCCGTGCTGCTCGTCGTCGACGTAGGGAACACCCAGACCCACTTCGGAGCCTTCCGCGGCGACGAGCTGGTCGAGCACTGGCGCTTCGCCACCGTCCGGACGTCGACGGCCGACGAGCTGGGCGCCGCGCTGCGCGCCCTGCTCGAGCTGCGGCGGCTCGAGTTCGGTCACCTCGACTCGTCGATCGTGTCCTCGACGGTGCCGCAGCTCGAGCCCGAGTGGATCGCGATGGCCGAGCGCTACCTGGGCCACCGGATGCTCGCGGTCGGGCCGGGGCTGAAGACCGGGATGGCGATCCGCTAC
>DASVRH010000293.1:0-3405 GCA_036388715.1 Solirubrobacteraceae bacterium
TCCCGATCCTCGCGGGCATCCTCACCACCGCGAGCGGCTGGTCGCCCGCGTTCGGCGACGCCATGGCGGCCGCGCTCGGCAACGCCCCGGAGGAGGGGCGGCTCGACCTCGGGGCCGTGGCCGGCTCGGGCGGCTTCGAGGTGAGCTACGACCGGGCGGGCGAACCGACGATCGTCGCGAGCGACGCCGACGCGTGGCTCGTGTTCTTCCTGACCCGCCTGTACACGCGGCTGCAGGGCCTCGGGACGGTGACCGCCCTCGACCTGAGCGCCTACGGCCGCCCGCTCGTCGCCGAGTGACGACGAGCAGGACGGCGTCCCACTACCGGCACGCGACGGAATCCGCGTACTTCGTCGACCCGCCGGTGCTGTAGAAGGTCTCCACAGCACGCCGGACCTCTTCACTGGCGGGCTTGAAACGTGAGGATGTCCACGGCGAGGCGAGGTTCGTGAGCTTGTCCACGTGTTGGGCCTCGCGACATAGTCGGCTGTGTTCCCTGCTCGACTGTTCACCGAGGACGTCCGCGATTCTGCGTACGTTCGGTGTCAGCTAAGACTCGTCTGCCGAGCGCCGTGTTCCGGCCCACATCGGCAAACGGGCGGTCGTCATTGCTTACCTCCGCGCGATCTATGGGCTCGAGTACCGGCGGGTACCGACCCAAGTACCACACCGACAGAAACGTGCCCGAACCAACCAGACGGTGGTGTACGATCCTCTAGCAAGCCAGCGGAACTGTCCACTTCGGACCGACTACGGAACCGAAGGTCAGAGGTTCGAATCCTCTCGGGCGCGTCGCTGAAAGCCCCGCTTGGCGGGGTCTCCTACGAGAAGCCCCAGTTCAGCTGGAGCCCCGGCGTGGAGCCGGAGGCGAAGGCGAACACGATCCCGTCGCCGACCGATGCCTGGAAGGAGACGTCGGTGTCCATCGCGATCGGCTGAGGCTCCTCGCCCTGCGCGACGAAGAACAGCGGCGTCGGCGTGTCGCCGGTCGCGTGCACCCAGAGGGTGCCGGCCTGCGCGAGGACGATCCCGGTCCACTGCTGCCCGGCGCCCGGATCGGGGGGGACGGGCGACGTGACGAGCGTCCAGCTCGGCGTCGGGAAGTCCGCACCCACAGCCGCGGGCGCGCTGATCGCGCCTGGCTGCATGCTGCCTGGTATGGCTTCGGCCATGCGAAACGCTCCTTGCGATTACTGAGGTTTCGCGCAACGTACCCGATTTGATGGTACGTTTGCCAGAAGTGAGTAAATCGGGGCGTAAGCCGAGGGTCGTCGTCATGTGCGCGCACCTGCACGCCGATCGGAGCGTCAAGCGCGACCGCGACTTCATGCAGCCGTCGGCGGGCCTGCAGATCGCGTCGCAGATCGACCGCGACGCCTACGACGTCTCGCTATACCACGAGATGTGGCACGGGTCGTTCACCGGCCCCGCCCCCGCGGCCGACATCGTGTTCCTGACCGGGCTGCAGAAGGACTTCGACCGCCAGCGCCAGCTCGCCTACCTCTTCAAGCGCCAGGGCGCCGTCACCGTCGCCGGCGGCAGCGTCTGCACGCTGTTCCCCGACTTCGCGAAGGAGTTCTTCGACGTCGTGTGCGCCGGCGGTGTCGACAGCGTGCGCGACGTCCTCGCCGACTTCGAGAGCGGCACCCTGCGCCGCGTCTACTCGTCGCCCCAGGTCCGCCTGACCGACTACCCCGTCGACTACCGGCTGCTGGACGAGAACGGGATACGTCCGTCCGCCCATCTCGTCGAGGCGTCGCGCGGCTGCAACTTCAAGTGCGACTTCTGCGCGCTCCCGGCCGAAGGCGCGCGGCACACGAAGTTCGGCGTCAGCCGGGTGATGAAGATGATCGACGCCTCCATCGACGCGAGCCCGCGCCGATCGCTCCGGCGCGCCTACCCGACCGTCTGGTTCATCGACAACAACTTCGCGAACGAGCGCGCTTACGCCCGCGAGCTGTGCGCGCAGCTGCGGGCGAACAAGCGCGTCAAGGCGTGGGGGGCGCTCGTCACCCAGGACGTGCTGAAGAACCACGACCTCGTGTCGGAGATGGCGCGGTCGAAGTGCCAGCTGCTGTTCACGGGCATCGAGTCGCTCGACCCGGCCTTCCTCCAATCGCACCGCAAGCGGCAGAACGTCAAGCACGCCTCGTCGCTGTTCGAGGATGTCACCTTCGCGAAGCGCGCCGGGATCACCGTGATCTACGGCTACCTGTTCGACCCGCGCATGTCGACGACCGCGGACATGGCCGCCCAGGTGCAGACGCTCGCCGACATCGACGCCCTGACCTTCCCGTCGTTCTTCTCGTTCGTCGCGCCGCTGCTCGGAACCCCGCTCTTCTGGGAGAGCGCCGATCGCGGCGAGCTGCGCCCGAACCTGCGGCTGCGCGACCTGGAGGGCCAGTCGATCGCGTATCGCGACTGCCTGGACCCCGACGACGAGCTGAGCCGGTTCGCCAACACGCTGTTCAAGCGGACGGACACGCTCGTCAGCGGGCGCAGGCTCGTGGCGAAGTCGCTGGCCGCGGGGTGGGATGCGCGCCGCGGTCACCCCCTGCAGCACGTGCTCACGCTGTACACGAACCTTCGCGTGCTGCGCAACATGCGCAGGCGCTCGCAGGATGTCGTGCGCAGCTACCTCGGCGGCACCGAGATCCTGGATCCGCAGTACCGCTCGTACCCGAGCGACATCGCGCCCGAGGACAAGAGCCGCTGGTTCGACCCGATCATGGTCACCGACGCGCAGTCCCGGCCCGCCGAGTGGCTCGAGCGGTACCGCCCCGCCGTCGCCGCGTGACCATGCTCGACCGGCTTCGGTACCTCGACAACAACCTGTGGCTGTGGGCGCGCGTGAACGCCGCCGCCCGCTGGGACCTTGCGCGGGCGCGGCGCGATCCCGCGCGCGCGGCCGAGCGGTTCCGCGACGTGACCCGGTACTGCACGTTCGTCGGTCACCAGCGCAGCGCGCACAGCGTCGTCGGCTCGATCCTCGACGCGCATCCGAACGCCGCGATCTCGCACCGGCTCGACGCGTTGAAGTACGTCGAGCGGGGCTGCACGCCGGACGAGGTCTTCTCGATGATCGCGCGCAACTCCGAACGTTTCGCGCGCTCCGGCCGGCACCTCACGGCGTACTCCTACGCGCTCCCCGGGCAGGGAACCGCGGCGCGCCTGACGGTGATCGGCGACCAGGAGGGACAGCACAGCTCCGCGCGGCTGCGCGCCCGGCCGGACCTCGTCCGCCGCTTCCTCGCGCCGCGCTCGACGCGCGCGTCGTTCATCCACGTCGTCCGCAACCCGTTCGACAACATCGCCACGATCGCCAACCGCACGCAGCTTCCCCTGCGGGCTCTGATCGACGGCTACTTCGAGCTGTGCGAAGGCGTGGTCGCGGTCAAGGAGACG
>DASVRH010000294.1:0-7675 GCA_036388715.1 Solirubrobacteraceae bacterium
GGCGATCCTCGGCGACCAGTCCTACGTCCGCGAGCGTGCGGTGATCGGCGCCGGCACCGTGGTCGGCCGCGGCAGCGCGATCGACAACGACGTGACGATCGGCTCGCGCGTGCGGATCCAGACCAACGTCTACGTCACCGCCGGGACCGTCGTCGAGGACGACGTCTTCCTCGGCCCGTGCGCGATGACGACGAACGACGACACGATGAACCGGAACCCGACCCTCGAACCCCCGGTCCTCCGCCGCGCGTGTCGCATCGGGGGCGGCGCGATCCTCGTGCCCGGCGTCGAGATCGGCGAGGAGGCGTACGTCGCGGCCGGCGCCGTCGTCACCCGCGACGTCCCGCCGCGCGCCGTCGTCATGGGCAACCCGGCGCGTGTCGTCCGCGAGGTCCCCGAGGACGACCTCCTCTGAGGCGTCCGCGCCGTTTGCGACCCTCCGCACATGGCGACCGAAGAGATCGGTGGGCTGCAGGTCGACCTGGACCGGCTTCCGGAGGACCTGCGCGACCTCGCGCCGGCGATCCGGAAGTGGGCGACAGGCGACGAGGACGAGCGCGAGCAACGGCAGGAGGCCGCTTCGACCGAGGACCTCGCCGACTACTGGCTGACGGTCTCCCAGCGGTTCCCGGACATCAACGCCTACCTCGAGCGCGCGGTCGAGGGCGAGGAGACGCCCGAGGCGCTCGTCCTGGGCTGGACGGCCGAGGGCGCCCTCGAGGCGGCGCAGGTCGTCGAGCGGCGCACCGGCACGTCGCCGGGCGGCTCGCCGCCTCCCGCGGCCGCCTAGCGCGGCAGCAGCGCGCGGACGAGCCGCCAGTACAGCGCCTGGAGCGGCTCCGCCCCCGGGACCGCGCGGCCCATCGCGAGGTTCGGCGAGTCCAGCGAGGCGACGAATCCGTCGGCGAACTCGCGGGCGGAGACGGTTCGCGTCGCCTGCACCGCCCGGCGGCGGGCGAGGATGCGCGGGAGGTCGCGCACGACGGCCGCCTGCGCGCGCAGCTTCGCCCGCAGCCAGCCGCCGCGCCAGCTGGCGAGCAGGAGGACGACCTCGAAGACGAGCAGCGCGGGGAGGACGAGCGCTAGCAGGGGAGCGGGGTACGCGGCGAGGACCGTCCACCAGCGGTTGCGCTCGAGGTAGAACCACTTGTAGTCGCCCTTGGTGAACGCGTACTCGTGGGCGACGCGCGCCGCTGGGGCGAGGCCGACGCCGTGCCCGGCGAGCCGCAGCCGCAGCGAGAGGTCGAGGTCCTCGCCGTACATGAAGTAGCGCTCGTCGAACCCGCCCGCTCGCTCCCACGCGGTGCGCCGGACCACCATCGCCGCGCCCGACGCGAAGCCGACCTCATGCGGATGGTTCGGGACCGAAGCGACGGGCTCGTCGAGCCTTCCCGCCCAGCCGAAGCCGAGGTAGTGGACGAGGTTGCCGGCGGTGTTCACGACCTCGCCGCCCGGCAGCGTGACGAGGGCCTGCCACGCGCCCCAGCCGGGCCGCTCGTCCGCCACCGCGCGCAGGGCGTCGAGGCAGCCGGGGGCGGGCTCGCAGTCCGGGTTGAGGAGGAGGACGAGCGGTGCGCTCGTCGCCCGCACCCCGACGTGGCAGCCGGCGGCGAAGCCGACGTTCGCGCCCGTCTCGATCACCTCGACGCCCGCCCGCCGCGCCACCTCCGCGCTGCCGTCCGTCGAGGCGTTGTCGACGACGACGACCTCGTCCCCGTCCCGGAGCTGCTCGCCCAGGGCGCCGAGGGTCCTCGGAAGGTCGCCCGCCGAGTCGTGGGCGACGATGACGACGGCGACGCTCACAGCCCGCGCATGTCGGCCATGCCGGGGAGGTCCTCGGGCGGCGGGCCCCAGCGGCCGCGGAAGTAGTCGGTGAGCCCTCGCACGACGCCGGTCACGTACGCCCGGGCGTGCGCCTTCGACGCCGCGCTGCGCCGCGGGTCGACCACCCGCCGCGCGTAGACGGCGGCGTAGAAGAGGAAGCGCCCGACGCCGGCGGCGACCCCCGGCGGGCCCGCGGCGAGGTTGGCGAGGTTCAGCGCGTTGCGGGCCATCAGGTACGCGTAGGGGCCGGGTCGCGACAGGCCGCCGACGTCCTGGCCCCCGCGCGCGCCGGCGACGACGCCGACCTTCCACCCCGCCCGCCGCGCGCGCAGGTGCAGCTCCGTCTCCTCGGCGTAGCCGAAGAGCTTCTCGTCGTAGAGCCCGACGCGCTTCAGCATGTCCGCGCGCAGCAGGGTGAACGCGCCGTCGATCGCCTCGCACGGATAGATGCCGTCCTCGGCGGGCGGGGGTGAGGTCATGTGCCTCGTCGCCCCGAGCGAGCTCATCCGCACCCCGTAGGAGAACATCGTGCCCTTCGAGGTGTCCTCGAGCTCGGGCCCGAGGACCGCGTACCGCGGGTGCTCGCGCGCCGCGGCGTGCAGCCTGCGCACCGCGCCCGGCCGCCACTCGGCGTCGTGGGTGAGCAGCAGGACGTGCTCGGCGCCGGCGTCGAGCGCGCGCCGCATCCCGAGGTTCATCCCCACCGCGTAGCCGAGGTTCTTGGGCGCCTGGAGGACCTCGATCCCGTCGGGCACCGGCGGCGGGGGCAGCCCGGGCGCCGTGGGGTTGTGGACCACGAGGACGTGCTCGGCCGGGAGGCCCTCGTCGAGCAGCCGCTGGGCCACGGTGCCGGCCTCCTCGTTATTGCGGTGGGTCAGCACGACGGCGCGCAGCACGGCGGGCGAGGCTAGCAACGGCGCCCCGGCGCTCAGCGGCGCCGGGCGCGGTCGAGCCGGCGGCGGTCGCGCTTCGTCGGGCGCCCGCCGAAGTCGGGCTGGATCTGCGCCGCGAGCCGGCGCTGCTCGACGTACCGCTCGCGCTCGGCGAGCGAGTCGGCCGTCTCCTCGTACAGCAGCGCCGCCTCGCCGGCCGGCCCGCGGCGCGGCGCCATCCCCCTGACCACGACCGTCTGGCGGTAGCCGTCGCGGCTGATCTCGAGCTCGTCGCCGGCCCGGACCTCGCGGCTCGCCTTCACCGCCGCGCCGTTGACGTGGACCCTGCCGCCGTTGACCGCGTCGGCGGCGAGGGAGCGGGTCTTGTAGAGCCGCGCCACCCAGAGCCACTTGTCGACGCGCATCCCGCCATGCTGGCAGGCGTGGACATCGAGACACCGCACGGCCCCGCCCGCGCGCACCTGCACCTCGTCGACGACCCGCGCGGTCTGCTCGTGCTCGGCCACGGGGCGGGAGGCGGCGTGGGGGCGCCGGATCTGGTGGCCGCGCGGCGGGCCGCGAACGAGTCGGGCTGGGGCGTCGCGCTCGTCGAGCAGCCCTACCGCGTGGCCGGGCGCCGCTCGCCGGCGCCCGCGCACCAGCTCGACGCGGCGTGGATCGCGGTGGTCGCCGCCCTCCGCGGCGAGGTCCCCCCCGGCGGGCCTCGCGAAGGGGGCCGGGCGGAGGCTGCCGGCGGCGTCCCGCTGGTCACCGGCGGCCGGTCGAGCGGCGCGCGCGTCGCGTGCCGCACGGCCGACGCGACGGGCGCCGACGGCGTCCTCTGCCTCGCCTTCCCGCTCGTCTCCCCGAAGGGCGCGTCGCGGCAGGACGAGCTCGACCTCCCGGCCGTGCCCGTCCTCGTGGTGCAGGGAACGAACGACCGCTTCGGGATGCCGGCGCCCGGCCCCAACCGCGAGGTGGTGCAGATCGCCGGTGACCATGGCCTGAAGAAGGACCACGTCACGCTCAGCGCCGCCGTCGGCGAATGGCTTCAGAGCGCGCGCAGCAGCGCCTCGAAGCGGTCGCCCAGGACGCGCCAGTCGTAGCGCTCCTCGGCCAGCGCCCGTCCGGCGGCGCCGAGGGAGGCGGCGCGGTCCCGGTCGCGGAGGAGGCCGGCGGTGGCGCGGGCGAAGGACTCGGCGTCGTCGGCGATCACGACGTGCCGGCCGTCTTCGACCACGGCGCCCTCGGCGCCCATCGTCGTCGAGACGATCGCGCGGCCGGACGCGAGCGCGTCGAGCACCTTCAACCGGATCCCCGCGCCCGACAGGATCGGGATGACGACGACCGACGCCCGCTCGAACCACGGCTCGAGCTCGGGGACGCGCCCCGGCAGCTCGACGCGGTCGTCGGCGGCCGCGAGCCGCTGGACGTCCTCGGGCGGGCCGCCTCCGACGGCGAGCAGGCGCGCCTCGGGCACCGCGTCGCGCACGCGCGGCCAGACCTCGCGCAGCAGCCACCGCAGGCCCTCCGCGTTCGGCGGCCACGACATCGTGCCGGTGAAGATGAGCGCGGGCGGGGCGCCGGGCGCGACCGGCGGCGGGTGCAGCGCGCGCGTGTCCACACCGGAGGGGATCGCCTCGGCCCGCGTCGGCGTCGCGCGCCCCAGGATCTCCGCGTCGTGCTCGCTCACCGTCACGAGCGCGTCGTAGGAGGCGAAGCGGTCGAGGTCGAACCGCTTCCAGCGCCGCGCCTCGGCGGCGAGCGCCCGCCCCTTCGCGCCGCCGGTGCTCTTCGCCCGGTTCTCGTAGTACGACCACGTGATGTTCTCGAGCGTCAGCACGCGCTTCGCGCCCCCGGCGTCGACCCGGCGGACCCAGTCGGCGGCCCAGTCGTGGTTGACGTTCACGACGTCGAACGCCCCGTCGGGGATGAGCGGCGCCAGCGCGGTCCAGAACACGTCGACCTGCCACGCGGTCAGCGGCTCGCGCAGCGGCGCGAGGGCGAGCGACGGGCGGCGGCGCAGCAGCGAGAGCGTCTCGAGCACCCGCGACGGCGGCCGCTCGTAGGCGCGCAGGTCGACGCCGCGCTCGCGCAGCCGCGCCGCCCCCTCGCGCTCGTCGGGATGGACCGGCGCCACGACGACCGCCTCGTGCCCGGCCTCCAGCAGCCGGTCGAGCATGTGCCACTGGCGGATGCCGCCGCCCGCGCCGAGGGGCGAGGGCAGCTCCGGCGTGAGCCACAGGACCCTCACGCGAGAAGCGCCTCGACGGCGTCGCGAAGGGAGGGGAGGGTGAGGTCGGCGGCGGAGGGGCGCGGGGAGGGGGCGATCAGCACCGTCTTCGCACCCACTCGCCGGCCCGCCTCCACGTCGCTCTCGGAGTCGCCGACGAGAAACGAACCGCGCAGGTCGAGGTCGTGATCGCGCGCCGCCCACTCGAGCATCGCCGTGCCCGGCTTGCGGCAGTCGCACGTCCCCTTCTCGTGCGGGCAGAAGTAGAACGCGTCGACCCGCGCGCCCTCCTCGGCCAGCAGCTCCGACAGCCGCGCGTGGACCGCCGCGAGGTCCTCCTCCGACATCTTCCCGAGCGCGATCCCGCGCTGGTTGGTCACGACGATCACGGGAATGCCCGCCGCGTTCAGAGCCGCGATCGCCGGAGCCGCTCCGTCGAGGAGGCGGACCTCGGAGGGCGATTCGACGTACTCGCCCTCCGGCGCCTTCACGTTGATCGTCCCGTCCCGGTCGAGGAACGCGGCCGACCAGCTCATGCGAACAGCGCGCGCTCGACCAGCTCGCACGCGGTGTGGCACAGCAGCATGTACCCCTCCTGGATCCGCGCGGTGGAGTCCGAGGGGATGCGGACGCAGATCTCGGCCAGGTCCGCGAGGTCGCCGCCGCCCGCGCCCGTGAAGGCGACCACGCGCACGTCCATCTCCACCGCCGCGCGGACCGCCTCGACCACGTTCGCCGACGTCCCCGACGTCGACAGCGCGACGAGCACGTCGCCGGCACTCGCCAGCCCGCGCAGCTGCCGCGCGAACACCTGGTCGAACGAGTAGTCGTTGCCGATCGCCGTCAGCGACGACGCGTTGTCGGACAGCGACAGCGCCGGCAGCGGCGCGCGGTCGAGCTGGAACTTCCCGACGAGCTCCGCCGCGAGGTGGGTCGCGTCGGCCGCGCTGCCGCCGTTGCCGCAGAAGATGACCTTGCCGCCCTGGCGCAGCGCCGAGGCGAGCAGCTCCGCGACCCCCGCGACCTGCCGCGGGAACGGATCGTCGAGCAGCCGCTGCTTGACCTCGATGCTCGCCGCGACGGCGGAGCGGACGGCGTCCGGATCGCTCACTCGACACCCCACGTCGTCAGCCCGTCGAACGTGAACTCGAACTCCGTCACCGACGCGCCCTTGGCGATCAGCGCCTCCGCCACCCGGTGCTTGAGGTGGAAGGGGCAGTAGAAGAGCATGTAGCCGCCGCCGCCCGCGCCCGTCACCTTGCCGCCGAGCGCGCCGCGCTTGATCGCCTCGTCGTAGGCGTCGTCGATGAAGTCCGTCGAGATCCGCGGCGACATCTGCTTCTTGAACTGCCACGCCGTGCCGAGCAGCGCGCCGAAGTCGTCGAGCCGCCGGCGCAGCAGCGCGTTCTTCATCTCGACGGCGAGGTCCTTCTGCATCCGCAGGCCCTCGAGCGCGCCGGTGTCGCCGCCCTCGAAGCGCGACGTCTGGTCCTCGATGATGTGGTCGCCCTGGCGCGTGCGGCCGGTGTAGGCGAGCAGCATGTTGTGCTCGAGCTCGTGGATCACGTCGGGCGGGATCCGCAGCGGGTTGACGATGACGTGGTCGGCCTCGAACTCGATGAAGTTGAAGCCGCCGAACGTCGCCGCGTACTGGTCCTGCAGGCCGCCCTTGATGCCGAGGTCCTCGCGCTCGAGCGTGTAGGCGAGCTCGGCGACCTCGTAGTCGGTCAGGGCGAGCCCGTGATGGCCGGTCAGCAGCCCGATGAGCGTCACCATGACCGCCGACGACGACCCCAGGCCCGAGCCCGGGGGAGCGTTGGCGTGCAGGAAGAGGTCGTAGCCCGCCGTCTCGCCGCGGCCGATCTTGCGGATCGCCGCCTTGACGAGGTCGAGCTTGCCGTCGAAGAGCAGCGGGTCGTCCGCGCCGTAGGTGACCTCGACGCCGAAGTCGACGCTCTCGACGCGGATGTCGTCGTCGGGGCGCGGCGAGAGCGAGCCGTAGGCGTAGCGGTTGATCGAGGCGCTGAGCACGAGGCCGCCCTCGCGCTCGGGGAACGGCGGCACGTCGGTGCCGCCGCCCGCGAAGCTCACGCGCAGCGGCGCCTTGGCACGGTGGACCATGACGGTCGGGGACCGTAGCAGCGGGATGGCTACGGTCTGCGCCGTGCGGATCGGCCTCAACCTGCTCTATCTGGTGCCCGGCGCCGTGGGCGGAACGGAGATCTACGCGCGCCATCTGATCGGCGCCCTGGCGCGCCTGCGCGAGCGCGATTCCTTCGTCGTCTTCGCCGGCGAGGAGGCCGCCCCGACCTTCGACTTCCCGGCCAACGTCGAGGTCCACCGGATCCGGGTGAAGGCCGCGAGCAAGCCCCTGCGCATCGCCGCCGAGCTGACGCTGCTGCCCGCGGCCGCGCGCAACGAGAACGTGGACCTCCTGCACAGCGTGGGCACCACGTCGCCGCTCGTCACCGGTCGCCCGAGCGTCGTCACGATCCACGACCTCATCTACGAGCACTTCCCCGCGACGTTCCCGAAGGCGTCGCGGCTCGGGCTCAAGGCGCTCGTCGGGCCGGGCGCGCGCCGGGCCACCCGCGTCCACGCGATCAGCGAGTTCACCAAGCGCGACGTCGTCGAGAGGCTGCGCGTGCCCGAGGAGCGCATCGACGTCGTGCTCAACGGCTATGGCATCGTGGCCCCCGGCTGCGTCACCCCGGCCGCCGAGCTGCGCGAGCGGTTCGGCATCGGT
>DASVRH010000295.1:0-27692 GCA_036388715.1 Solirubrobacteraceae bacterium
AGACCCGCACCACGGCGGAGCCCGAGCCGGCCCCGTCCGAGCCCGACGCGGCCCCCTCCGGGGGGCCGCCGCCGGGCGGCGAAGGGGAGCCTTCGGAGGCGGCCGCGTCCGCCGTCGAGGACGACCTCTCGGAGCTCGAGGCCAAGGCCCGCGAGCGCGACGAGTTCCTTGCTCTGGCGCAGCGCACGCAGGCCGACTTCGAGAACTTCCGCAAGCGGGCCGCGCGCGAGCAGGGCGCGGCCGAGGCGCGCGGCGTGTCGAAGGTCGTCCGCGAGCTGCTGCCCGCGCTCGACAACCTCGAGCGCGCGCTGGCCGCCGCCGAGTCCCAGCCGGACCACGGCGAGCACCACCTGGCCGAGGGCATCCGCCTCGTCCAGGCCGAGCTCGTCGCGGCGATGGGCCGCGTCGGCGTCGAGGGCTACGCGCCGAAGGGCGAGCCGTTCGACCCCAACGTCCACGAGGCGATGGCCCAGCAGCCCGTCGAGGGCGCCGAGACGGGGACGATCGTCGAGGTGCTCCAGTCCGGCTACCGGCTGGGCGACGTCGTCATCCGGCCGGCCCGCGTCGTGGTGGCCGCGTAGGAGCGCCCGGCATGGCGAAGGACCTCTACAAGATCCTCGGCCTCGACAAGAAGGCGTCGGCCGACGACATCAAGAAGGCGCACCGCAAGCTCGTCCGCCAGTTCCACCCGGACCGCAACCCGGGCGACGCCAAGGCCGAGGAGCGCTTCAAGGAGGTCCAGGCCGCCTACGACATCCTGGGCGACCCCGACAAGCGCAAGCAGTACGACCGCGGCGCGCTGAACCCGTTCGCCCAGGGCGGCCCCGGCGGTGGCGCCGGGTTCGATCCCTCGTCGTTCAGCGACATCCTCTCGAACCTCTTCGGCGGCGCGGCCGGCGGCGGCGGCGCGCGCACCCGCGGCGGCGGGGGCGCGGCCGGGTCGCGCACCGAGCGCGGCCGCGACCTCGAGACGGAGGTCTCGCTGACCTTCGAGCAGTCGATCGACGGCGCGCAGGTCTCGCTCCAGGTGCCGATGTCGGCGACGTGCGGCACCTGCCGCGGCACGGGCGCGAAGCCCGGCACGACGCCGAAGGTCTGCCCCCGCTGCCAGGGCCGCGGCGTCGAGTCGCAGGGCCAGGGCCTCTTCTCGATCTCCCAGCCGTGCTCGCAGTGCGCGGGCAGCGGGACGATCATCGAAGACCCGTGCCCGACCTGCAAGGGCAGCGGCGCGACCCGGACGGTCAAGCGCTACCGCGTCACGATCCCCGCCGGCGTGCGCGAGGGCAGCCGCATCCGGCTGGCGGGCAAGGGCGAGGCCGGCCGCGGCGGTGGCGCGCCGGGCGACCTCTTCGTCGTCACCCACGTCGCCGACTCCCCGGTCTTCAAGCGCAAGGGCGACCACGTCGAGGTCGAGGTCCCGCTGACGATCCCCGAGGCGCTGCGCGGCGCGGAGATCGAGGTGCCGACCCTGCGCGGGCGCAAGAAGCTGCGCGTCCCGCCCGGGACGAAGCACGGCACCGTCCAGCGGCTGCGCGGCGAGGGCCCGCCGACGCTCGGGTCGAAGGGGCGCGGCGATATCCACTACCGCTTCGTCATCGAGGTCCCGGACGAGATGTCCGACGAGCAGCGCAAGGCCGTGGAGGAGCTGTCCAAGGTGATGAACGGCAACCCGAGATCGAGGCTGTTCGCATGAGCACGCGACGCAGGACGACCACCACCCGGATCGAGGTCTCGCACGACCGCGGCGTCTTCATGATCTCCGTCGCGGCCGAGCTGGCCGACATGCACCCGCAGACCCTGCGCATGTACGAGGCGCGCGGGCTGATCGAGCCCCAGCGCTCGCCGAAGGGGACGCGGCTGTACTCCTACAGCGACGTCGAGCGGCTCCGGCGCATCCAGGAGATGACCGCCGAGCTGGGGCTGAACCTCGCCGGCGTCGAGCGCGTGCTCGCGCTCGAGGAGCACCTGGGCCGCGCGCGGCGCAAGGTCGAGGCGCTCCAGCGCGAGCTGGACCAGACGCGTCAGGAGCTCGACGCCACGCGGCGCAAGCTGCGCGGCGAGGTCGTGCCCTACCGCCGGGGAGAGATGGTGCCCGTCCGCAAGGTGGCCCGCGGCGACGGGCGTGAGCATCGGCTGTAGCCCGGTAGGCTCCGGCGATCCGGCCCCGGGTCGCTCTCGCCCTGGCGCTGCTCTGCTGCGCCGCCCTCCCAACCGCCGCACACGCCGCGACGGCGACGCCGATCCAGCAACAGGACGGCGGCCCGCACGTCGTCGTCCCGTCGCGCGACGGCAACAGCGTCTTCATCGGCGCCCGCGAGTGCGGCTACATCGGCCGATGGGACATCGCGCGCGGCAGCTACACCACGATCGCCGGGTTCCCGAGCTTCCCGTGCGACCCCGACGGCGCCGGGAACGGCCGGGCGATCTTCTCGATGGTCGAGGGTCCCGACGGCAAGCTGTACTTCACCCTCTACGACTCCGACACCGCCGACGACGACATCAGCGCCGTCGGCCGCGTCAACGTGGACGGGACGGGATTGGAGACCGTGGCCACGGATGCCCATCCGCTCGACATCGCGAACGGCCCGGACGGGAACGTCTGGTTCGCCGTCAACGGCGCGGGCGGGTCCGGCGGCCAGGTCGGCCGCATCCGCCCGGGGACGTTCGAGGTGAACACGTTCAACGTCCCGGGGAACGTGCAGGGCCCGCGCGGGATCGTGGCCGCGAACGGCGCCATCTACGTCCTCGGCGGCGAGGAGGACGCGATCTGGCGGGCCACCACCGCCGACACGCCGGTGATCACCGAGGTCGCCGACGCCTCCGACGGCCTCGACGGCCCCTCGTTCGGCGAGGTCGGGCCCGACGGCCGCATCTGGTTCGCGCAGCTCGAGGGCGACAGCATCGCCGCCTTCGACCCCGCGACGAACGCCGTCGACCCTGTGATCTCGATGCCCGGCGCGCCGTTCGACGTCAGCTTCGGCGGCGACGGGTATCCGTACGTGACGACGACCAACGACGGGCTCATCCAGTACCGGCGAGCGGAGGACCAGCGAAGGCTCGTCGAGGGGACGATCGGGGTCGACGGCCTCACGTTCGCCGCGCGCGGCGCCGGCGGCGAGATCTGGGCGGCGCAGCCGCCCGGCGACACCATCTTCGACGTCGTCACCGATCAGCCCCCGCTCGTGCGCACCGGCGGCGCCTCGGTCATCTCGGACAGCGCCACGATCTCCGTCTTCGTCGACTCGCGCCGGACGCCGTCGCAGGCCTGGGCCGAGTTCGGCACGACGGAGAGCTACGAGCGTGGCATCACCGACACCATCGCCGACGTCCCGCCCGAGCGCGGCGAGCGGCAGATCGACTTCCGCCTCTCGAACCTCTCCCCGTCGACGACCTACCACTACCGCGCGAGGGCGTCGAACGAGCGCGGCCAGGAGGTCGCGGGCGTCGACGCCACGTTCACCACCGCGCCGGCGCCGCCGATCGTCATGCCGCCGCCGGTGGTCCTTCCGCCGCCGCCGGTCGAGCGCGTGTCGGCCGTCGTGCGGGCGCGCTGGCGCGCCCGGCGCCGTTTCACGCGCGTCCGCGCGCTGTCGGTGCGGCGGGTCGCCGAGCGCGAGCAGCTCCAGCTGCGGTGCAGGGGCCGCGGCTGCCCGTTCCGGTCGCGCCGCATCCGGCGCCGCGCCGGGGCCACGTCGGTGTCGCTGACGCGGCGCTTCGCGCGCCGGCGCCTGCGGCCGCGCACGGTGGTCGAGGTCCGCATCACGCGCGCCGGCGCGATCGGCAAGGTCGTCCGCTTCACCATGCGGCGCGGGCGCCGGCCGCGACGCAGCGACCTCTGCCTGCCCGTGGGGGCGACGCGCCCGCGGGCGCGCTGCTAGTCGGTCGTCGCGCCCTGCTTGGCCTCGCCGGAGGGCTCGCTCGTGGCGCCCTCCTCCGAGCCGCCCTCGCCCGCGGCGCCGCCCGCCGTCATCCCGGACGTCTCGCCCTCGTCGCCCTGCGCCATCTCCTCCGCCGCGTGGCGGCCGGGGTGGTCGGGCGGGAGGTCGTGGGGGTTGATCTCGTCGTGCGCCTCCGGCGTGTCGCCGAGCGGGCGGTTGCCCTCGGCGCGCAGGCGCGGGGTCGCGTCGGTGTTGTCGGACGCCGCCGACCGCGAGGTGCCCGCGGTGCGGTACACGAGGAAGACGCCGGCGCAGATCGCCGCGAGCAGCAGCACGACGAGCGCGCCGCCGATCCCGATCGCCACCCACGCCACGATCGCGATGACGATCGCCGCGAGGATGCCGAAGATGAGCCCGGCGGAGCCGACGACGCCCGGCTCGTTGTTTCGATCCGCAGAAGCCATGCTCGTCGGCTACCCGCCTTGACCCCGCGCTGAACCCAGCTACAATCTCAGTCAGGCCCACTGAGATTTCGTAACGAGAGAACCTTGAACCCGGATCGCTTCACCATCAAGTCGCAGGAGGCCATCGCCGCCGCCGGGCGCCTCGCCGAGCAGCGCGAGAACCCGCAGGTCACGCCCGAGCACCTGCTCGCCGTCCTGCTCGAGCAGGACGGGGGCATCGTGCCGTCCGTCCTCAACAAGCTCGGCGTCAACCCGGCGACGGTCCGCAACCCGCTCTCCGCCGCGCTCGACGCGCTGCCGACGATGGGCGCCGGCGGCGAGGTCAGCGGCCAGCCGTCCTCCGAGCTCATCCAGGTCCTGCGCGGCGCCGAGCACGAGATGCGCGAGCTCTCCGACGAGTTCGTCTCCACCGAGCACCTGCTCCTCAGCCTCGCCGGCCACGGCTCGAAGGCGGGCGACGCGCTGCGCAGCGCGGGCGCCACGAAGGAGGAGCTGCTCAAGGCGATCGGCGACGTGCGCGGCTCCAAGCGCGTCACCGACCAGGCGCCCGAGGACAAGCTGCGGGCGCTCGAGAAGTTCGGCGTCGACCTGACGCAGCGCGCCGCCGCCGGCGAGCTCGACCCCGTCATCGGCCGCGACGACGAGATCCGCCGGGTCGTCCAGGTCCTCTCGCGGCGCACGAAGAACACCCCCGTCCTCATCGGCGAGCCCGGCGTCGGCAAGACCGCGATCGCCGAGGGCCTGGGCCAGCGCATCGTCAGCCACGACGTCCCCGACTCGCTCAAGGACCGGCGCGTCGTCGCGCTCGACATCGGCGCGCTCATCGCCGGCTCGAAGTACCGCGGCGAGTTCGAGGACCGGCTGAAGGCCGTCCTCAACGAGGTCAAGGAGGCCGGCGGCCAGGTCGTCCTCTTCATCGACGAGCTGCACACGATCGTCGGCGCGGGCGCCGCCGAGGGCGCCGTCGACGCCGCGAACCTCCTCAAGCCGATGCTGGCCCGCGGCGAGCTGCGCGCCATCGGGGCAACGACGCTCGACGAGTACCGCAAGCACATCGAGAAGGACGCCGCGCTCGAGCGCCGGTTCCAGCCGGTGATGGTCGGCGAGCCGAGCGTCGAGGACGCGATCGCGATCCTGCGCGGGCTGAAGGAGCGCTACGAGGTCCACCACGGCGTGCGCATCCAGGACAGCGCGATCATCGCCGCGGCGACCCTGTCGCACCGCTACATCGCCGACCGCTTCCTGCCCGACAAGGCGATCGACCTGATCGACGAGTCCGCCTCGCGGCTGCGCATCGAGATCGACTCGCTGCCCGTCGAGATCGACGAGGTCGAGCGCCGCATCATGCAGCTCGAGATCGAGCGCACGTCGCTGGAGAAGGAGACCGACCCGAGCTCCGCCGACCGCCGCGAGGCGATCGAGCGAGAGCTGTCCGAGCTGGGCGAGCGGTCGGGCGAGATGAAGGCCCAGTGGCAGGCCGAGAAGGACGCCATCCAGCACGTCCGCGAGATCAAGGAGCAGCTCGACCAGGCCAAGCACGAGGCCGAGGTGGCCGAGCGCGAGGCCGACCTCCAGCGGGCGGCCGAGCTGCGCTACGGCCGGATCCCCGAGCTCGAGAAGGAGCTCGCCACGGCCGAGGAGCGCACGGACGGCAACAGCGGCTTCCTCAAGGAGGAGGTCACCTCCGAGGACGTCGCCGAGGTCGTCGCCAAGTGGACGGGCATCCCCGTCAGCCGCCTGATGGAGGGCGAGGTCGAGAAGCTCGTCCACATGGAGGAGCGCCTGCACCAGCGCGTCGTCGGCCAGGACGAGGCGGTCGCCGCCGTGTCCGCCGCGCTGCGCCGCTCGCGGGCCGGCCTCAGCGACCCCGACCGCCCGATCGGCACCTTCCTCTTCCTCGGCCCGACCGGCGTCGGCAAGACCGAGCTGGCGCGCGCCCTGGCCGAGTTCATGTTCGACGACGAGCAGGCGATGGTCCGCATCGACATGTCGGAGTACATGGAGCGCCACGCCGTCTCGCGGCTCGTCGGCGCGCCCCCGGGCTACGTCGGCTATGACGAGGGCGGCCAGCTCACCGAGGCGGTCCGCCGCCGGCCCTACAGCGTCGTGCTGCTCGACGAGATCGAGAAGGCCCACCAGGACGTCTTCAACGTCCTGCTCCAGGTGATGGACGACGGGCGGCTCACGGACGGCCAGGGCCGCACGGTCGACTTCAAGAACGTCGTGCTGATCATGACCTCGAACATCCCGGGCGGGGCGGCGGGCGCCGAGGGGCACTTCCGGCCCGAGTTCATCAACCGCCTCGACGACATCATCGAGTTCCACTCGCTGGGCCGCGAGCACCTGCGCGAGATCGTCGACCTCCAAGCCGACCGCGTGCTCGCGCGCGTCGCCGGCCGCGGGATCACGGTGACGCTCACTGACGCCGCGAAGGAGCTGCTGGGCAACCTGGGCTACGACCCGACCTACGGCGCGCGGCCGCTGAAGCGCGTCATCCAGAAGCAGCTCGTCGACCGCCTGGCGAGCGCGATCCTCGAGGGCGAGTTCCGCGAGGGCGACGCCGTGCGGGTCGACGCCGGCGACGGCGAGCTCGTCTTCACCAAGGGCACGGTCCCGGTGGGCGAGCCCGCCGTCAGCCTCTAGCTACAGCTCCGTCAGGTCGGGCGCCTCGACGCCGACGGCGGTCACCGAGGCGCCCACGAGCACCACGGTCCCCGCCTCCTTGCGGCACGAGAGGTGGATCTCGGTCTCGCCGGGGCCGACGACCACGGCGCCGGTGACGCCGAGACTGGCCCGGGCGGTCCCCCGGTCGGCGCTGAGCGGGATGGTGTGCTGGACCTGCTGGGAGAGCGGCGAGCCGCCGGCGGTCCGCAGGACGCACATCGCCTCGTCGTCGATCGTCGGGCCGCCGCGCACGAGCGCGTGACCGCGGAGCAGGACGTTCGACCGGGTGGGCGCCGCGATCCGCGCGACCACGACCGGGGTGGTGGAGGCGGGGAGCGTCAGGACGTCGCCGTCGCGGACGGCGTGCGTCGCGACGGTGATGCCGCTCTCGCCCTCGGCGCCGCGCGGCCCGGGCTCGCCGGCGACGCCGCGCGCGCCGCGGGGCCCTGCCGGGCCGGCCGGGCCGGCGGGGCCGGCGGGGCCGCCGACCGCCGCCCTCGGGGCGAGCCCCGGGAGCAGGTCGGCGCCGCGGAGCGTGCCGTCGCGCACGTCGGTCCCGGCGATCGAGCCGTCGCGCACGTCGGCCGCGGTCAGCGACCCGTCGCGCACGGCGCCGCCGGTCAGCGACGCCGCGGCGTAGGCGGTGCCGCCCAGCGCGACGAGCAGCGCGGCGAGGGGCAGGAGCGCGCGCCTCATCGCTCGACCGCCAGGACGCTCAGGTTCCCCTCGTCGAACGTGACGGCGCCGCTCGCCTCGCGGCAGCGCAGCGCGACGGTCGACGCGCCCTCGGCGACGTCCGCCGTGCCGGTCGGCGCGAGCGTGGCGCGCCCGCCGGAGGCGCTCGCGCCGACCGACACCCTGATCGGCGTCGACGCGCCGATGCCGTTGACCGACAGGACGCAGTCGGCGACGTCGTCGCTGTCGACGGCGCCGCGCAGCTCGGCGGAGGCCCAGACGAGGAGCCGCGCCGGGGCGCCGGCGTCGACCTGCGTCGAGATCACGGTCGCGTCGCTGCTCGTCAGCGAGACGTCGGTGGTCGCGCTCGCGCCCGCGACCCCGGCGCCGCCGGTCTCGCCCTTGGGGCCGCGCGCGCCGGGCTCGCCCGGCTCGCCCTGGGGGCCCGGAGGGCCGGCCGGCCCGGCGGGGCCCTGCGGGCCCTCGGTGCCGGGCGTCGCGCGCGGGAGCTGCCCGGGGCCGAAGTCCGATGCGCTCAGCGAGCCGTCCTTGACGTCGGCGCCGGTGAGCGAGCGGTTCCTGATGTCCGCGCCGGTCAGCGAGCTGTTGCGGACGTCCTTGCCGGTGACCTTCGACGCGGCGTAGGAGGTGCCCCCGAGGGCGGCGACGAGCGCGAGCAGCGCGAGCACGGTCGCCGGGGAGATGCGGAGTCGTTTCATGCGGCGACTGTCGCCGCGAACCGTCCGCGCACCGTTCGGCCCGCGTCGCGCTCGCGTTTGCGCCGAGCGTCCGGACGGGCGTAGTGTCGTTCCATGACCCGCCCCCCGGCGCTCGTCGCGCCTCTCCTGGTCGCCGTCGCGCTGCTCGTCCCGGCGGCGCCCGCCTCCGCCGCCGACTGCGATCCCGGTCCGGCGCTCACCGACGCCGAGGGCTACGACTGGACGTTCGACAACGACGCCGACGTCTTCTCCGACAACGCCGACGGCATCTCGAACTCCGGCGCGCTCTATTTCGACACGCAGTACTCGAGCTACTACTACGCCTTCCCCGACGACGGCTGCACGACCGAGGAGGGCGGGCGCGAGATCGTGTACCCGACGACCGACATCGCGCAGCTCCGCATCCACGGCAAGGTGTTCATCCCGGACGACGACCCGGCGTTCATCCGCCACCTCTGGTCGATCACCAACACCAGCGGCTCGTCGGTCCCGCTGCGCCTCTTCCGCCACAACCAGGCCGACGAGTACGCGACCACGCAGATCGTGGACTCGTCCACGGGTGACGCCGACGTCGACGCGCGGGACACCTGGTGGACCTTCAACAACAGCGCCGACGCGACCGATCCGACGAACGCGTTCGTCATGCAGGGCTCCGGATCGCGCCGGACGTCGGTCGAGGCGGTGTTCGACGAGTGCTGCCAGGAGACCGAGCAGCCCGTCGAGGACGGGTTCGCGTACCCCCACTGGCGCTACTTCGAGCACACGTTCGCGCCGGGCGAGACGGCATCTATCGTCACGTTCATGGTGGTCCGGGCCGACCCCGGCGACGCGGCGGACTTCGCGGCGCAGCTCGCCGCCGGGTCGGCCGGGCTCGAGGGGCTCTCCGACGACGAGCTGCGCGCCATCCGCAACTTCACGTTCCCCGACCACGACCGCGACGGCGCGGCCAACGAGGCCGACAACTGCGCCTTCGTGCCGAACGGCGACCAGGCCAACGCGGACGGCGACGGCGAGGGGGACGCGTGTGACGGCGACGACGACGACGACGGGCTCGGCGACGCGGCCGAGGCCGCGCTCGGCTCCGACCCGCTGCGCGCCGACGGCGACGGCGACGGCACGCGCGACGCCGACGACGCGTGCCGCACCACGCCGAGCCGGCTGCCCGGCGGCTGCCCGCGCTTCGACCAGGCCGAGATCGTCAACCCGGTCGCCGGTCGCGTGGATCCCGCGTCGACGACGGCGACGCTCAAGCGCCGGGGGCGGCGCTTCACCGCGCAGGGCTCGGTCGTGCCGCCCGACGGGCTCACGCCGGCGCAGGCGTGCACCGCCGGCCGGGTCGAGCTGCGGGCGCGCAAGGGGCGCCGCGCCGCGGGGCGCAGGCGCGCGCGGATCAAGGCGGACTGCACGTACTCGGTGACGCTGCGCGTCCGCCGCCGGGGGCGCCTGCGGCTCTCGGTCCGCTGGCTCGGCAACCGGTTCCTCGAACCGGCCGCCATCCAGACCTTCAACCGGCGCGTGCGCTGAGGAGCCGGGACCATGCGCAAGCTCACGATCCTCCTGCCGCTCGCCATCCTCCTCGCCGCGCTCCTGCCGGCGTCGTCCGCCTACGCGGTCAGCTGCGACGGCGCGCTGCTGACCGACTCCGAGGGCTTCGAGTGGTACCTCGAGAACGACGCCGAGGTCACGAGCAACGACCACGTGGGACTGGCCGGCGCCGGCGGGCTCTACTTCGAGCCGGGCTACGGCGCCTACTACTACTTCCCGATCGGCAGCGAGTGCGCGTTCGAGGACGGCGACCGCGAGCTCGCCTACCCGGTGGCGCGACTCGCCGGCCTCGACATCTCCGAGAAGGTCTACGTGCCCGCCGGCGGCACCGGGTTCGTGCGGCACCTGTGGAGCGTCCGCAACCCGGGCGACGGGCCGAGGGGCGTGCGCCTGCTCCGCTACAACTTCGTCGAGTACAGCACCACCGACGTCCTCACCAGCGGCGACGGCAACGAGGCGGTGACGCCCGGCGACCGCTGGTTCACCTTCGAGAACTCGGCTGATCCCGCCGATCCGGCTGGTGCGCTCGTGTGGCAGGGCGACGCCCCGAGGCTGGCGACCACCGACGTGTTCGAGCAGTGCTGCGAATCCACCCGCGCCCCGCTCGAGGACGGGTTCGACCAGCCGCAGGTCGCCTGGGAGGAGCTGGTGCTCGCCCCCGGCGAGACCGCGACCCTCGCGACGTTCCTGCTCGCCACCCACGACCCCGGCGAGGCCGCCGAGTTCGCGGGCGACCTGGCCGCCGGGGAGGCCGGGGCCTTCGACGGCATGTCCGACGACGAGCTGCGGGCGCTGCGCAACTACACGCTGCCCGACCACGATCGCGACGGCCTCGCCAACGACGCGGACAACTGCGCGTTCGCGGTCAACGCCGATCAGGCCAACACCGACGGGGACGCCGAGGGCGACGCGTGCGACGGCGACGACGACGACGACGGCGTCGGCGACGCGCAGGAGGCCGGCCGCGGCACCGACCCGCTGAAGGCCGACAGCGACGGGGACGGTCGCAACGACGCCGACGACGCGTGCCCGACCACCGCCTCGTCGAACGGCTGCCCGGCGTTCGACGACCAGCGGACGGTGACGCGGATCCTCGGCCGGCTCGATCTCGCGTCGTCCAGCGCGAAGCTGAGCAGGCGCGGGCGGCGTTTCACGGCACGCGGCGCGATCGTCCCGCCGGCCGGCGTCCCGGCGGCGGACGCGTGCGGCTCGGGCCGCGTCGAGCTGCGGGCGCGCAAGGGGCGCCGCGCGGCGGGCCGCAGGCGCGCGAAGGTCAAGCCCGACTGCACGTTCGCGGTGACCGTTCGCGCGCGGCGCCGGGGCCGCCTGCGCCTCAGCGTGCGCTGGCTGGGCAACCGCTTCCTCGAGCCCGCCGCCGTCGCGACGTTCGCGCGGCGGGTCGGGTGATAGGAATCAGCCCATGCCCACCTACATCATGCTCTCGACCCTGACGCCCGAGGGCGTCCAGACGGTCAAGAACAACCCCACGCGGATCAAGGAGGTCAACCGCGAGCTCGAGCAGCTCGGCGCCTCCGTGAAGGCGCAGTGGGCGACGCTCGGCCAGTACGACTTCGTCAACGTCGTCGAAGCCCCGGACGAGCAGGTCATGGCGCGCGTGTCGCTCGAGCTCGGGTCGCGCGGGACGACGCGCTTCGAGACGATGGCCGCGATCCCGATCGACGACTTCATCTCGTCGCTCTGAAGGTCCTCGTCGTCGGCCCCGGCGGGCGCGAGCACGCGCTCGTCCACGCGCTGAAGCGGTCGCCCTCGGTCGCCGAGGTCCTGTGCACGCCCGGCAACGCCGGCATCGCGCGCGACGCGCGCACGCTTCCGGAGCCGGGCGACCCGGCCGCGATCGCGCGGCTGGCGGCGGCCGAGGGCGCCGACCTTGTCGTCGTCGGCCCTGAGGCGTACCTGGCCGCCGGACTCGTCGACGCGCTGGAGGCCGAGGGGATCCCCGCGTTCGGCCCGACGGCGGGCGTCGCGCGGCTCGAGAGCTCGAAGGCGTTCGCCAAGGAGGTCATGGCCGCCGCCGGCGTGCCGACGGCGGGCTACGCGGCCGTCGACTCCGTCGAGGCGGGGATGGCGGCGATCGAGCGCTACCCCGTGGTCCTCAAGTACGACGGGCTGGCCGCGGGCAAGGGCGTCGTGATCGCCGAGGACGAGGAGACCGCGCGGGCCACGCTGACCGACTTCCTGGAGGGCGGGCGCTTCGGGCGCGAGCGCGTCGTCGTCGAGGAGCACCTGGTCGGCGAGGAGGCGTCCCTTTTCGCGCTGTGCGACGGCGAACGGGCGGTGCCGATGGCGCCCGCGCAGGACTACAAGCGGATCTTCGACGGCGACCGCGGGCCGAACACGGGGGGCATGGGCGCGTACTCCCCGGTCCCCGGCATCGACGTCGGAGCGATCGTCGCCACGGTCCACCAACCCGTCGTCGATCACATGCGCGAGCGCGGGACGCCGTTTCATGGGCTGCTCTACGCCGGGCTGATGCTCACCGCCGACGGCGTGAAGGTGCTCGAGTTCAACGCGCGCTTCGGCGATCCCGAGACACAGGCCATCCTGCCGCGCCTGCGCTCCGACCTCGGTGAGCTGCTGCTGGCGTCGTCGCGGGCCGGTGGGCTGGCCGGCGCGTCGCTCGAGTTCTCCGACGACTGGGCGGTCACGGTGGTCCTGGCCAGCGCCGGCTATCCCGAGTCGTCGTCGAAGGGCGACGTGATCGACGGGCTCGGCGACGTGCCGGAGGGGATCGAGGTCGCCCACGCGGGGACCGCCGAGCGCGACGGGGCCATCGTCACCGCCGGCGGGCGGGTCCTCGCGGTGACCGCGCTGGGGGGCGACCCGGCGTCCGCCCGCGACGCTGCCTATGCTGCCGCCGACCGGATCACCTTCGAGGGCAGGCAGCTGCGACGCGACATCGCGCTGCGGGCCGTGGAGCGCGCTGCATGAGCGAGCAGATTCCGGCGGCTCCGTCAGAGCCGCTGACCGAGACACAGACCGCCGACCTGGACGAGCTGGCCGAGGGGGCCCCGCGCGTCGGGATCATCATGGGGTCGAAGTCCGACATGGAGACGATGGAGAAGGCGGGGGCCATCCTCGACGACGCGGGGATCCAGCACGAGATCCGCGTCATGTCGGCCCACCGCGACCCCGAGCTCGTGGCGGACTACTGCAAGAACGCGCGGATGCGCGGGCTGAAGATCATCATCGCCGGGGCCGGGATCTCCGCCGCGCTGCCCGGCGTGGCCGCCGCGCACACCGACCTGCCGGTGATCGGCGTCCCGCTGTCCGGCTCGATGACCGCCGCGGGCGGCCTCGACTCGATCCTCTCGGTCGTGCAGATGCCGCCCGGCGTGCCCGTCGCCGCCGTCGGCCTCGACAACGCGAAGAACGCCGCGCACCTGGCGCTCCGCATCCTGAACGCGTGAGCCTGCGGGCGGTCTCGCCGCTCGACGGGCGCTACGCGCGCCAGGTTGCCGACCTCGCGCCGCTCGTCTCGGAGTGGGCGCTGATCCGCGCCCGCGTGCGCGTGGAGGTCGAGTGGCTCCTCGTCCTCGCCCCCGAGCTCGACCCCGCGCCGCTGCGCGCCCTCGTCGACGACTTCTCCGACGAGGACGGCGAGGCGGTCAAGGCGATCGAGCGGCGCACGAACCACGACGTCAAGGCGGTCGAGTACTTCCTGCGCGACCGTGTCCCGGCCGAGGTGCGCGAGCTGCTGCACTTCGGCCTCACCAGCGAGGACGTCAACAACCTGTCGTACGCCCTGATGCTGCGTGACGCCGTCTCGGACGTGTGGCGCCCGGCGGCGGAGGAGCTCGTGGCCGGCGTCGCCGCGCTGGCCGAGTCGGCGCGGGCCGTGCCGCTGCTGTCGCGGACGCACGGCCAGCCGGCCACGCCGACGACGTTCGGCAAGGAGATGGCCGTCTTCGTGGCGCGCTGGCGCCGCCAGCTCGAGCAGCTCGACCGCCAGGAGTACCGCGGCAAGCTCAACGGCGCGGTCGGCACCTACGGCGCGCTCGTCGTCGCGCGGCCCGACGTCGACTGGGAGGCGCGCTCGCGCGAGTTCGTCGAGTCGCTCGGGCTGACGTGGGCGCCGCTGACGACGCAGATCGAGCCGCACGACTGGATCGCCGAGCTGTTCCACCTGCTCGCGCGGTTCAACGCGATCCTCGTCGACTTCGACCGCGACGTGTGGGCCTACATCTCCCGCGGCCTGGTCAAGCAGCGACCGGTGGCCGGGGAGGTCGGCTCGTCGACGATGCCCCACAAGGTCAACCCGATCGACTTCGAGAACAGCGAGGCGAACGCCGGCGTCGGCTCGGCCCTCGCCGTGCACATGGCCTCGTCGCTCCCTGTCTCCCGCCTGCAACGCGACCTGTCCGACTCGTCGCTGCTGCGCAACAGCGGCGTGGTCGTCGGGCACTCGCTGCTCGCTGTGCGCAGCGCCCTGCGCGGGCTCGGGAAGATCGAGGTCGACGAGGGTGCGCTGACCGCCGAGCTCGAGGACGCATGGGAGGTGCTGGCCGAGGCGGTCCAGACCGTCATGCGCAAGCGCGGCGGCGACGACCCGTACGACCAGCTCAAGGCGCTGACGCGCGGCGCCGGCATCGACCGCGAGCGCCTGCGCGCGTTCGTCGAGACCGCGGACCTCGACCCCGAGGACCGCGAGCGGCTGCTCGCGCTCAGCCCGGCGCAGTACACCGGGCTGGCGGAGCGGCTCGTGGATCGCCTGCGCTAGCGCCGGCGCAGCGTGATGTGCACGCGCGTGCGGATCGCGACGCGCGTCCCGGCCGGGATCGACTGCGCCCGAACGCGGTTGAAGCGCCCGCCGCGGCGGAAGCGCCGCCGCGAGGTGCGGCCCATCCGGCAGCCCGCGGCCTGGATGGCGTTGCGCGCCGACGTCCGGGTGAGGCCGAGCAGGCGCGGGACGCGGCAGAACGTCCCCGGCGCGACGACCGAGCGCCGCTCCTGGACCTCGAAGTTCAGCTCGGAGACGTTGTTCGCGCCGTTGGGGTCCGGGGTCGGGCTGCTCACCGTGGCCGTGAGGCTGCGCGAGCCGGTGGCGACGGCCTTGATCACGACGAGGATGGCCTCCGAGTCGCCCGGGGCGATCGCCGGGAACGTGCAGTCGACGGGCGCGCCGCCCGCGCAGCCGCCGCTCGACGGCGTCGTGCCGACGAGCTGCACGCCGGCCGGCACGGGCTCGGTCACCCGCACGGCGCGCGCGGTGCTCGACCCGTTGTTGCGCACGACGATCGTGATGACGTTGACGTCGTCGCGCTCGACGTCGCCGTCGACCGGGAGCTGGCTGACGAAGAGGTCGGCCGAGCAGGCGTCGGTCCGGCGCGTGGAGTCGTCGGGGCAGGCGTCCTGGGTCTCGTCGCCGGAGCCGTCGCCGTCGGCGTCGGGCTCGAGCGTGGCGGCGACGTTCAGCCGTGCGGCCTCGGCGCCGTCGAACGTGACCTCGGTGTCCTCCTCCGCCGCCCCGTCGCGCCCGGCGATGAAGTTGTAGGCGTTGTCGACGTTCGTCCCCGGGATGAAGCAGTTCTGGTTGCTGTCGAGCCCGGTCGACATCCCGAGGACGTCCCCGGGCTGGACGGGCACCTGGACGGGCGCGCGGATGAGGCCGGGTGAGGCCTCCACCTCGACCGAGGCGAGGACCCTGAAGGCGTCGTTGCCGAGGGGCCTCAGGACCTGGAGCCTGTTGCCGTCGAACTCCTGGTCCTCGGTGCGCAGCTCGGTGATCACGCCGGGCGTGCGCACCGTGTACTCGGGCGCGTCGGACGACGTCTGGGCGAGCGCCGTGTTCGCGGCGCACTCGCCGGCGTCGGGATCGGAGGCCGTCTGGCCCAGCGTGACGGCGGCCGGGGCGGCGGCGGGAAGCGCGAGCAGGGCGGCGATCGCGATGAGAGTGAGACGGGGCAGCACGGCGGGTCCTCCGGTGACGGTGGGCGGCGATCGTATGGAACACGCGCGCGCGGACGGCGATGCGGCGGGTAGACAGACGCCGTGAGCGCCGCGAAGACGCACGCCCTGCTCGACCTCGGCCGCTACGAGGACGCGGCGCGGGCCGCGGCCGAGGAGATCCGGCGCGACCCGTCCGATCCGGACGGCCACCTCCTGCTGGCGATGGCGTGCCTGGGCTCGGAGCGGCACGATCGCGCGCTCGAGGCGGCCGGGGAGGCGGTGCGGCTGGCGCCGAACGAGGAGTTCGGCCACCGCCTGCGCGCGTTCGCGCTGCGCGGCCTGAAGCGCCACCGCGAGGCGGTCGCGGCGGCGGAGGAGTCGCTGCGCCTCGCGCCCCAGCTCGTCGCCGCGCACGCCGCGCTGGCCGACTGCCTCGTCGGCGCGGGGGATCGCAAGCGTGCGCGTGAGGTGGCGTGGGACGGGCTCGACCTCGACCCCGAGGACGCCGGCCTGCACCAGACGCTCGGGGACATCGCGTACGAGCTCTACCAGTTCCCCCAGGCCGAGCGCCACTACCGCGTCGTGCTCGCCCACGACCCGGAGAACGCCGCCGTCCTGAACAACCTCGGGGCGGTGTTGAGCGCGCGCGGGCGCGAGTGGGAGGCGTTCGCGCTCTTCGAGGCGGCGGCCCGGCTCGACCCGCGCTTCGACGTCCCCCGCCGCAACATCACGCTCGGCGTCTGGGGGTTCCTCAACGGCTGGGCCGGCGTCTTCGCGCTGTTCTTCCTCGTCGTCTTCCTCGTGAACTTCGCCCAGCTCGGCCAGACGGCGGGCGTCGTCGTCGCGACCCTCGCCCTGGTGGCCACGCTCACCGGCTTCGCCATCGCCCACGCCCGCCGCCGGGCCGCGCTCACCCCGTCGGTCCGAGCGGCCCTCGCCCGCCGCCCCTGGCGCCAACGCCTCCGCTGACCGGCTGGGCGTCCGGGCCTGCGCCGCGGCCGCTCTTCCGCTCCTCCGCGGCCGTCGTGGCGGCGGCCCGCCCACCCACCCGGCCACGCGCCGACAGGCCCGGGCCTCGGCCGCTCTGGCACGGCGGGCGGGCCGACCATCCCTCCCTTCAGACGGACATCGGACTCCGTCCTCAGGTCCAGAGCGTCTGGTCGGGAGGGAGGTCGGGCCCGCCGCCGTCGGCGTGGCGGGTGGCCGGGCGTCCCGGCGCGGTCGATGCACCGGGTTTCAGGGCGCCTAACGTCACACACGCCCACACCGGATTCCGGGTGTGTGACGAAAGGTGCCCTAGAGCCGGCTTGATGTCACGGCGGGTCGGTTCGAGCGGTGCTCGTGTGACGTTATGCGCGCAGGACGAGCGCGACGCGAGTGCCGGCGGTCACCGTCCTGCCGGGCCGGACGCTCTGGCGGCGGACGCGGAGGCGGGCTCCTCGGCCTCGCCGGACCTTGCCGGTCCGGCAGCCGGCGGCGGCGAGGCGGCGCTTGGCGGCGCGGAGGGTCAGGCCGCGGAGGCGGGGGACGCGGCAGGGCGCGGCGGCGGGCGGGGGGACCGCGGCGGGCGCGACGACGGCCGGGGACGGGACGGGGGGAGCCGGGGCCGGCGGCGGCTCGGGCGGCGGCGGCGGGGCGCACTCGCCCTGGCGCGCGGCGTCGGCCGGGCAGCCGTCCTGCGTCTCGTCGCCGAAGCCGTCGCCGTCGGCGTCGGGCTCGAGCGTCGCGGCGACGTTGGGCAGGACGCCGTCGAGCTTCACGCCGAGCGGGATCGGCCCGCCCGGGTCGTCGAACGCCGTCTTCACGACCGCGTCGGAGGATTGCGTCCCCGCGAACATGCACCCGAGCTCGTTCCCGCGCGTCTTCGAGAGGCCGAGGCGGTCCCCGGCGTGGACGGCGACCCGCGCCGGCGCCGACGCGCCGAGGTCGGCGCCCACCTCGGCCGGGATCCGCGCGACGCTCGCGAAGCCGCTGCCCGACGGGCGGAAGACGCGGAACAGGAACGGCACGCCGGCCTCGCCGGCGTGGGCGGTGCGGAACGAGGTCACGACCCCGTCGGCCGGGATCGTGGAGGCGGCGCCGGCCCCGATGACGCTCTCCGCCGCGTCGATGGCGCAGATCTCGTTGAGGCCCGAGGGCGCGACCCCACCGACTTCCGTCGCGGAGGCCTGCGCGGGCAGCGCGACGACGGCGAGCGCGACGAGCGGGAGGAGGGTCCGGGGCAGCATGGCTCCATCCTGCGGACGAAGGGCGCACCGCGCCATGGGGCTCGCCCCACACCGGCGCACGGGGGTGCACCCGAGTCGACATAAGCCGTTGGTAGCCTCCGGTCCGTGACCTCCGCGCTGGCTGACCTCCCCCTCCTCGCGTCCGGGAAGGTGCGCGAGATGTACGACCTGGGCGACCGACTGCTCATGGTCGCCTCGGACCGGATCTCCACGTACGACGTGGTCCACCCGAACCCGATCCCCGACAAGGGGAAGGTCCTCACGGGCCTCTCCGTGTTCTGGTTCGCGAAGACGGGCCACATCGTGCCCAACCACTTCCTCTCCGCCACCGACGGCGTGCCGGAAGAGGCCCGCGGCCGCACGATCGTGGCGCGCAAGCTGAAGATGCTGCCCGTCGAGTGCGTCGTGCGCGGCTACATCACGGGCTCGGGCTGGAAGGACTACCAGGCGAGCGGCAGCGTCTCCGGCATCGAGCTGCCGCCCGGCCTGCAGGAGTCCGAGCGCCTCCCGACGCCGATCTTCACGCCGTCGACGAAGGCCGAGACCGGGCACGACGAGACCGTCTCCTTCGACCAGGCCGCGGAGATCGTGGGCGACCCCGAGCTGATGGGCCGCCTGCGCGACGTCTCGGTCGAGCTCTACTCCTTCGCCGCCGACCACGCGCGCGAGCGCGGCGTGATCCTGGCCGACACGAAGTTCGAGTTCGGCCTCGACGACGACGGCGAGCTGGTCCTCGGCGACGAGGTCCTCACGCCGGACTCCTCGCGCTTCTGGCCCGCCGACGGCTACCAGCCCGGCCGCTCGCAGCCGAGCTTCGACAAGCAGTTCGTGCGCGACTGGGCCTCCGGCACGGGGTGGGACAAGAGCCCGCCGGCGCCCGAGGTCCCCGAGGACGTCGTGCAGGGCACCCGCGCGCGGTACGTCGAGGCCTACGAGAAGATCACGGGCGAGCCCTTCGACGCCTGGCTCCAGAGGACCGCGTGACCCGCGTCCGCGTCCTGATCCGGCCGAAGGACGGCATCCTCGACCCGCAGGGCCAGACCGTGGAGCAGGCGCTCCCCGCGCTCGGGTTCAGCGGCGTCTCGAACGTCCACGTCGGAAGGCTCGTCGAGCTCGACGTCGACGATCCCTCGCAGGTCCCCGCGATGTGCGAGAAGCTGCTCGCGAACACGCTGATCGAGGACTTCGAGGTCGTCCAGTCGTGACCACCTTCGGGGTCGTCCGCTTCCCCGGCTCGTGCGACGAGGTCGACGCGCTGCAGGCGGCGCGCCGCGTGGGCGACGCGAAGCTGCTCTGGCACAAGGACCGCGACCTTCAGGGCGTCGACGCGGTCGTCGTCCCCGGCGGGTTCTCCTACGGCGACTACCTGCGCGTCGGCGCGATCGCCCGCTTCTCGCCGGTCATGGAGTCCGTCGCCGAGTTCGCGCGCTCCGGCGGCCTCGTGCTCGGGATCTGCAACGGCTTCCAGGTGCTGTGCGAGGCCGGCCTCCTCCCCGGCGCGCTGCTCCCGAACCTCGAGCGGCGCTTCATCTGCCGCCAGCTCGGGATCGAGGTCGTCAGCGCCGACACGGCGTGGACGTCCGCCTGCTCGCCCGGCGACGTCCTCTCGATCCCGGTCAAGCACACGACGGGCCGCTACTACGTCCCCGAGGACCAGCTCGCCGACCTCGACGTCGTCTTCCGCTACGCGCACGACGGCAACCCGAACGGCTCGACGAACGACATCGCCGGCGTCGCCAACGCCGAGGGCAACGTCGTCGGCCTGATGCCGCACCCCGAGCACGCCGTCGACCCGCTCACGGGCTCGACCGACGGCCTGAGGCTCTTCGAGTCCGCGGTTCGTGAGCGCGTCGCCGTCTAGCCCGGCTCTTCCGTCGGTCGACGACGCCGTCGCCCTCGGCCTGACCCGGGACGAGTACGCGCTCGTCGTGGACAAGCTCGGCCGCGCGCCGAACCAGGTCGAGCTCGCGATGTTCTCGCTGCTGTGGAGCGAGCACTGCGCCTACAAGCACTCCAAGAAGCTGCTGCGCACGCTGCCCACCGAGGGGCCGCGGGTCGTCATGGGGCCGGGCGAGAACGCGGGCGCGGTCGACGTCGGCGACGGGCTGGCCGTGGCGTTCAAGGTCGAGTCGCACAACCACCCGAGCGCGGTCGAGCCGTTCCAGGGCGCGGCCACCGGCGTCGGCGGCATCCTGCGCGACATCTTCGCCATCGGCGCGCGGCCGATCGCGGTGCTCGACTCGCTGCGCTTCGGCGAGCCGACCTCGCAGCGCTCGCGCTTCCTGCTCGACGGCGCGGTGAGCGGGATCGGCCACTACGGCAACTCGATCGGCGTGCCGACCGTCGGCGGCGAGGTCTACTTCGAGGGCCCGTACGAGCAGAACTGCCTCGTCAACGCGATGGCCCTCGGGCTCGCGGACGCGGACAAGATGATCCGCAGCGCCGCGGCCGGCGTCGGCAACGTGCTCGTGCTCTTCGGCGCGTCGACCGGGCGCGACGGGATCGGCGGCGCATCGGTGCTGGCCAGCGCCGAGCTGGGAGAGGCCGACGAGGACAAGCGCCCCACGGTCCAGGTCGGCGACCCGTTCGAGGAGAAGAAGCTGCTCGAGTGCTCGCTGGAGCTGCTCGAGCGAGGGCTGCTCGTCTCGCTCCAGGACCTCGGCGCGGCGGGGCTGACGTCGAGCGCTTCCGAGATGGCGTCGAAGGGCGAGGTCGGCGTGGAGATCGACGTGGCGCAGGTCCCGCTGCGCGAGCCCGACCTCGAGCCGTTCGAGGTGATGGTCTCCGAGTCTCAGGAGCGGATGCTGTGCGTCGTCGAGCCCGCGCGCGTCGACGAGGTGCTCGCGCTGTGCGACAAGTGGGACGTCCACGGCACCGCGATCGGGACGGTCACCGACACGGGGCGCGTCGTGGTCCGCGACGGCGACACGGTCGTCGGCGACATGCCGGTCGCCGCGCTGGTCGACGACTGCCCGCTCTACGACCTCGAGCCGGCCAAGCCGGCCGAGCCGATCTACCCGGCGCCGCCGGCGACCCTCGACGCGGCCGCGACCCCCCGCGACACCCTGCTCGCGCTGCTCGCCTCGCCCAACGTCGCCTCGCGGCTGCCGCTCTTCCAGCAGTACGACTGGATCGTCCAGTCGCGGACGGTCCGCCGGCCCGAGCAGGCCGACGCCGCCGTGCTGAGGCTCGAGAACGGCCGCGGCATCGCGACGTCGATCGACGGCAACGGCCGGCGCGTCGCGTGCGACCCGTACCGGGGCACGGTCGGGGTCGTGCTCGAGTGCGCCGCGAACCTCGCCTGCGTCGGCGCCGAGCCGCTGGGCACGACGAACAACCTTAACTTCGGCAATCCCGAGAAGCCGCACATCGCGTGGCAGCTCACCGAGGCCGTCCGCGGGATCGCCGACGCGTGCCGCGCGCTCGACGCGCCGATCGTCGGAGGGAACGTCTCCCTCTACAACGAGGGCGCGGAGGGGCCGATCTACCCGACGCCGGTGATCGGGATGGTCGGCGAGCTGCCCGACCCGTCACGGGCCGGCCGGCTCGGCTTCGCCCGCGACGGCGACGCGTGGGGCCTCGCCGGCTGGAACGTCATGCCCTCGCTCGCCGGGTCGGAGCTCGCGAAGCTCCGCGGGGAGCCGCTGGCCGACGGCCTCCCGGAGATCGACGTCGAGCACTGCCGGCGCGTCCTCGTCGCCGTCCGCGAGGCGGTGCGGTCCGGTGCCCTGAGCTCGTGCCACGACGTCGCCGAGGGCGGGTTCCTCGTCGCGGTGGCGGAGGCGTGCCTCGCCGGCGGGCTCGGCGCGAGCCGGGACGGCAGGCCGGCCGACTTCGGCTGGACCGACGAGCTGCTCTTCGGCGAGAGCCCGTGCGGCTTCATCGTCTCGGGCCCGCGCGACGCCCTCGAGCGCCTCGGCGAGCAGATCCCGCTCGACGTCTTCGGCACCGTCGGCGGCGACGCGCTCGACTTCGGCCCGGAGCTGCGCTGGTCGCTCGCCGAGCTGCGCGAGGCGCACGGGGCGCTCGCGGGCCTCTTCGCCTAGACGGTCAGCAGCTTCACGACGTCGCGCGCGCGCACGTGACCCTGCGCGGCCAGCGCCGCCGTCGCCTGGCTGCGGATCCGGTTGCGCGCCAGCGCGGTGACCTCGACGGCCATGTCGGCGTCGCGGATCCGCGACTCGGCCGAGAGCAGGCTCTCGTGACTCGACGCCAGCGAGCCCAGCGCGTGCTCGAGCCGGTTCTGGAAGGCGCCGAAGATGCCGCGGTACATCGACAGCGCGTCGATGGCCTGGTCGATCCGCGCGATCGGGGTCTCCGTGCCGGGCGTCGTCGCGAGGACCGTGCCGCCGCCTCCGCCGCCTCCGCGGCTCGGGCGGCCGTTCCCGTTCCCGTTGCCGTTGCCGACCCCGCCGTTGCCGTTGCCGTTGCCGTTCCCGTTGCCGCCACCGCCGCTGCTCGGCACCGTCACCACGATCGTCGTGCCGTTGCCGCTGACGTAGAAGGCGTCCTGGTCGAGCAGCTCGGCGACGTTGGGGAGGCCGGTCCACACGGAGTCCGGGTCGCCGGTGCCGACGTGGACGCTGAGCGACCCGCCGGCGAGGAACGCGACGCCGTTGAACGTCGCGCCGGCGACGAGCCGGTCGGCCTCCGCGGCGAGGGCGTCGGCCTCGCTCTGCAGCGCGGTCCGGTCGCTCGCCGACATCGTGCCGTGGTGGTAGGCGACCGCCAGCTCGCGCGCGCGGTGGAGCATGCCCTGGATCTCGCCGAGGACGGCGTCGGCGCTCTGGGCGAGGCTGATGCCGTCCATCACGTTGCGCTGGGCGCGCACGCTGCCCGTCGACTGCGAGCGCAGCCGCTCGGCGATGGAGAGCCCGGCGGCGTCGTCGGCGGCGCTGACGATGCGCTGCCCGCTGTTGAGCTTCTGGAGCGATCCGGACATGGCGCGATCGGCGCTCGCCCAATGGCGTGCCATCGCATCCAACCGGTTGATCATCCCCCCGCTCATAAACGACTCGCTGGGGGACCCATCGACTCCCGGCGCGCCTGAAGACAGAGTGGGCGGACGGATGTCCGAGGTTTCGCGGGGCTAGCTGGAGACGCGAGCGAGCGGCAGGCGCCGCACGGCGCCGGCCCGGTACTCGAGCTCGACGGCGGAGCCCAGGGTGCCGGAGCCCGCGGGCTGCACGACGAGGAACTCGCCGGTCGGGCGGGGGTCGACGCGCTGGCCGGCCACGACGACCTTCGTGACGCCCTCGCGGACGATCCCGCCGACGACGCGCGGGGCGCCGGGGCCGACCTTGCGGACCTGGAGCGAGACATCGCTGTCCTGCGCGCCGAGGCACTTGCCGCGCCGGGCGAGGCCGTCGGCGAGCGAGACGCCGAGCGCGCCCATCACGCGCGGGCCGGACGAGGTCACGCTGCCGATGCCGTGGCAGCGATTGCCCGCGCGGTCGCGGTAGGTGATCAGCGCGAAGGGGGCGTAGCCGGGGTACGTGACGGTCATCGCCACGCGGGGGCTGCTCAGGGCCGGGGGCGTCTCGACCTGCTCCTCCGCGCCGCATGCGGCGAGCGAGGCAGCGGCGAGGACTGCCGAAGCGATGATCCCGACACGACGCAGGGGGCCCACGGACGGGGTGATCGGACGAAAGGTCTGTTCTTTGAACGGGAAGGGCACGGATCTGGACGCTTTCGCGAGGAGAGCGCGGGCGTCCAGAACGGTTCGCTCCCAAACGACCGCCGAGCCCGTTGCTACCGTCTCTTCCGGTCCCGCCATGACCCTCGATCCCCGAGAGCTCGATCCGCGCGATGGGCCTCGTGACGAATGCGGCGTCTTCGGTGCTTACGCACCGGGCCACGACGTCGCGCGACTCACGTACTTCGCCCTGTACGCGTTGCAGCACCGCGGACAGGAGTCCGCGGGCATCGCCAGCTGCGACCGCGGGGGCCACATCATGACCCTGCGCGAGCGCGGCCTCGTCTCGCAGGTCTTCGACGAGCAGAAGCTGCGCACGCTCGGCGGCGAGCTCGCGGTCGGCCACGTCCGCTACTCGACCACCGGGTCCGACGCGTGGGAGAACACGCAGCCCGTCTACCGGTCGGACCGCCATCAGCTCGCGCTCGCGCACAACGGCAACCTCGTCAACGCGGTCGAGCTGCACTCCGAGCTGCGCGAGGCCGGCGTCGACTTCTCCTCCACCTCGGACTCGGAGATCCTCGCCGCGCTGCTGGCCAACCACCCGGCCGAGCAGATCGAGGACGCCGTCGCCGACGTGATGCACCGCGTCCACGGCGCGTACTCGACCGTCGTCATGACGAAGGACCGCGTCGTGGCGTTCCGCGACCCGTCCGGGCTGCGGCCGCTTGCGCTCGGGATGGTCGGCGACCGCTACTGCGTGGCGTCGGAGTCGTGCGCGTTCGACATCATCGGCGCGAAGTACCTGCGCGACGTGCTCCCCGGCGAGGTCGTGACGCTCGACGAGCGCGGCATCCGCACGCAGATCGCCGTCGAGGGCCAGCGCGAGGCCTTCTGCGTCTTCGAGTACATCTACTTCGCGCGGCCCGACTCGCGGATGAACGGCACGCTGCTCCAGGCCGCCCGCGGGCGGATGGGGGAGGTCCTGTTCCGCGAGGCGCCGGCGCCGAACGCCGAGCTCGTCATCTCCGTCCCCGACTCCGGCAACGCCGCGGCGCGCGGCTACGCGCGGGCGGCCGGCCTGCCGCAGGACGACGGGCTGATCAAGAACCGCTACGTCGCGCGCACGTTCATCCAGCCGGGTCAGGAGCTGCGCAAGCACGGTCTGCGGATGAAGTTCAACCCGCTGCCGGAGATCGTGGGCGGCAAGTCGATCGTCGTCGTCGACGACTCGATCGTGCGCGGGAACACCACGCGGCAGATCGTCGGGATGCTCAAGGACGCGGGCGCCCGCGAGGTCCACATGCGGATCAGCGCGCCGCCGATCAAGCACCCGTGCCACTACGGCGTCGACATGTCGACGCGCGAGGAGATGATCGCCCACGGGCGGACGGTCGAGGAGATCTCGGCCGAGCTCGGGTGCGACTCGCTGGCCTACCTGTCGCTCGGGGGCGTGTACGAGGCGATCGGGGCCTCGCGCGACACGCACTGCGACGCCTGCTTCAGCGGCGAGTATCCGCTGGGCGACCCGGACGACGCGAACGGCAAGTTCGCGTTCGAGCACTCCGAGCTCCCGCTCGCGCAGGTCTGACGGCGGCGCGTCGTATCAGCGGACGGCGACGCGCACGGCGCTCGCCTCGCCGTCGACGCCGCGCACCTGCGCCGCGCCCCGGTCCTGCGCCCGCGGCGCGTCCACGTCGCGCATCTCCGCGGCCACCATCGCCCAGACCAGCGACAGCGCCAGGCACGCGGCGGCGGCCAGCAGGACGAGTCGGGCGGACAGCGGGTGGGTCACGAAGTTCAGCGTCCCCGCTGCACTTTGCGGCAAAACCGTCACGGGGCCGTGTCGTCACCGTCAACGCGCCGGGTTGGCGGCCGGAGCCGTCGCTACCGTCGAGCGACCGTGTCCACCGCCCCGCCCGAGCCCCAGATCAGCTTCGTCGGCGCCGACCCGCGCGCCGAGCTCCAGCGCCGCTTCGGCTTCGCCGACTTCCGGCCGGGCCAGCGCGACGCGGTCGAGGGCGCGCTCGCCGGGCGCGACGTCCTCGTGGTGATGCCGACGGGCGCCGGCAAGTCGCTCTGCTACCAGCTGCCGGCGCTGATGCGCGACGACCTCACGGTCGTGGTCTCGCCGCTGGTCTCGCTGATGCAGGACCAGGCCGAGGGGCTCGAGCGCGCGGCTCCGGGTTCGGTGGCGCTCGTGAACTCGCAGCGCGACGCCGACGCGAACCGGATCGCCGTCTCGCGCGCGGTGCGCGGCGAGCACAAGCTGCTCTACGTCGCGCCGGAGCGCTTCGCGTCGCCGGGCTTCCTCGAGCAGCTGCGCGACGCGCGGGTCGGGCTCTTCGTCGTCGACGAGGCGCACTGCGTCTCGCAGTGGGGCCACGACTTCCGGCCCGACTACTTCCGCCTCGCCGATGCCGCGCGGTGGCTCGGCGCGCAGGCGATCATCGCCTCCACGGCGACCGCGACGCCGCAGGTGGCCGCCGACATCGCGCAGCGCCTGCGGCTGCGCGACCCGGTGCGGGTGGCGACCGGCTTCGACCGGCCGAACCTCTCGTTCGCCGTCGTGCCGTGCAAGTCGCGGTCGGACAAGGAGCGGCGGCTCGTCGCGGCGCTCGAGAGCGAGGGGGCGCTGCCGGCGATCGTGTACGCGGGCACCCGCGCGCGGACCGACGAGCTGGCCGACCGGCTGTCCGGGGCGCTCGGCGTCTCGGTGCTCGCCTACCACGCGGGGCTCGGGCGCGACGCCCGGGCGACCGCGCAGCGGCGGTTCATGTCCGGCGAGGTCGACGTCGTCGTCGCGACCAACGCGTTCGGGATGGGCGTCGACAAGGCGAACGTGCGGACCGTCGCGCACGAGTCGGTGCCCGGCTCGGTCGAGGCCTACTACCAGGAGGCCGGCCGCGCTGGCCGCGACGGCTCGCCCGCGCGGTGCCTGCTCTTCGCCGAGGGCCGCGACAAGGGCCTGCACGTCTTCTTCATCCAGCGCGGCGAGGTCAAGGACGACGAGGTCGCCCGCGTCGCCCGCGCGCTGATCCGCTCGGGAGGGGAGGAGGGCGCGCGCTACGACCTGGCGCTCGACGACCTCGTGACGAAGGACTGCGAGGAGGACGCGGTCCGCGCGATCGTGGGCCATCTCGCTCGCGCCGGCGTCATCCAGCCCGCTCCCTCGACGCCCGACCGCGCGCGCGGTCGCATCGTCGGGGCGTTCGACGGCCGCGCCCGCTCGGTCTGCAAGTCGTTCGCCGGCGAGGCGCAGCGGATCCGCTGGAAGCAGTACCGGTCGGTGTGGGCGTTCGTGGAGTCGGGAACGTGCCGGCGGCTCTCGCTGCTGCGGCACTTCGGCGACCGCTCGACGCCGGAGCCCGAGGTGCCCTGCTGCGACGTCTGCGCGCCCGAGCTCGTGCCCGCCGCGCCCTCGGCCGCCCTCGGCAGCTCGCGCGCGCGGCGCGCCGGCGGATCCTCGTCCCCCTCCCCCTCGCGCGACCCCTCCGCCGCGCCCGCCGACGGCGAGGGGATCACGCTCGACGACGCCATCCTCGACCTCGTCCAGACCGCCGAGCCGACGGTCGGGCGCACGCGGGCGGTCGAGATCCTCCGCGGCGGGCGGTCGAAGGTCGTCAAGAAGTACTCGTACGACGGGCTGCCGAGCTACGGCGCGTTCGCGCACCTCTCCAACGCCGAGGTGCTGGAGCGGGTCGACGGGCTGATCACCGCCGGCCGGCTGAGGTCGACCGGCGGCGCCTACCCGAAGCTGGTGCTCGCGCGGTGAGGGTCGGCGTCCTCGCCTCCGGCAGCGGGACGAACCTCCAAGCCCTCCTCGACGCGCCCGACACCGGCGTCGTCGCGGTGGCGTCGGACAAGCCGGACGCACGCGCGCTGGAGCGCGCGAGGCAGGCCGGCGTCGAGACGGCCGTCTTCCCCCGCGCGGACTTCGCCGACCGCGCCGCGCGGGACGTCGCGATGGCCGAGTG
>DASVRH010000296.1:0-19034 GCA_036388715.1 Solirubrobacteraceae bacterium
AAGCCACTCGACGGCGGCCTCGCGCGCCTTGGCCTCGGCCGCGGCGGGCGCCTGGCGGACACGGAAGCTCGGCGACGGCGGCGCCTGCGGGTTCGTCCGCAGGTCGGGGCGCTCCTGCGTCTCGCACGGCACGTCGGGCCGCAGCGGCGAGCGCTGCGCGGGCTTCGGCGGGTTGGCCCCGATCGGCGGGCGGTCGGTGAGCAGGAAGCGGCCGTCGCCGACGCTCGCCGCGTACTGCGACGAGTTCAGCGCGACGCGGAAGTACTGGCCGTTGGCGTCGAAGGTGCGGCTCTCGCCCGACAGGCCGACGAGCGGCTTGGGCTGCTCCTGGTAGATCGGCCCGATCGCGGGGAAGTCGGGGTCCTCGATCTTGTCGAGGCTCCACGGCAGGATGACCTCGTTCTGGCAGCTCGACGCGGGGCGGACCTGCTCGAGCAGCGGGATCGTCTGCTTGTTGAGCTCGGCCAGCGCGGGGACGGTGTCGAGCAGGTCGGCGGCCAGGCCGCGCAGCTCGTCCTGGCCGACGAGGGCGCGCAGCAGGCGGACGAAGGGAATCTGCGCGTTGATCGAGCGCAGGCTGTTGCGGACGCCCGGGCGCAGGTCGCGGACGAAGCGGCGCAGCGGCGGGAAGGCGGTGTTCAGCGCGTCGAGCGCGGTCTGGCCGGCGCGCAGCGTCCGCGGCAGCTCGCCCAGCGCGCGCTGCAGCTCGTCGCCCTCGGCGGCGAAGGCCCCGGCGGTGGTGCGCAGGTCGGTGATGAGGCTCACGAGCTGGCGCTCGTTGCGGTTCAGCGCGGCGGCCACGGTGCCCGCGCCGTCGATGTAGCCGGAGAGGTCGTGGTCGTTGATGCCGAGCGTCGCCTCGTTGACGATCGCCGAGTTCTTGTAGGCCGGCTCCCAGTACTTGGTCGTCCGGTTGATCGCCTCGGCGCCGCCGTCCGAGTACGCCTTGTTCAGCTCGTCGAGGACGTTGCGCAGGTCCTCGCGGGTGTTGGTCTGCAGCGCGGTGAGGATCTGGTCGAACTGCACCGCGTTCGACGCCTGGTTGATCGGGATCGTGTCGCCGTCCTCGAGGTTCGCCGCCGACGGCGAGCCGGGCTGGAGGTCGACGAAGAAGTTGCCCTCGAAGAAGATGCGCGGGCGGATCCGCAGCGTGGCGTCCTTGTGGATCGGCAGCGCCTTGTCGTCGATCTCCATCTCGATCCGCGCGGCGCCGGTGTCGCCCTCGCCGGGCTCGATGCCCTCGACCGCGGTGATCTTGCCGACGTCGACGCCGGCGATGCGGACCTTGGCGCCGGGCTTGAGGTTCTGGGCGTTCGGCACCGTCGCGTTCACGTTGAACTTGCCCCGGACGAACGGGATGTCCTTCGTGAACGCGAGGTACGTGACGATGACGGCGAGGACGATCGCGATGATCCCCACCACCTCGAAGCTCAGGCCGCGCTTGACGTTTCGCCTCATGGCCGCCCGAACCGCCTCAGGAATTCCTTGTCGTAGTCGGTCTGCGCGGCGCGGCCGCCGGGGATGACCGTGAACGTCTGGCCCTCCGGAAGCCGCGGCGGGCGCTGGCCGATGCCACGCGCGTTGCGGTCGAACATGTCGTAGGTGCCGCCCTTGACCGGCGCCTCGCCCGGGAACTTCCACAGCAGCTGGTCGTAGACCGTGCGCTTGTAGAAGTCGTCGTTCTTGCGGTTCGCGCCGTAGGGGTAGCCCTGCTGGCCCGGCGAGCAGTCGAGCCGGCCGTCGGGCGTGATCGCGTTCGCGCCGTAGGCGTTGTAGTGGTTGTACTGCCGGATCGCGTCGGGGTCGGGCGGCGTGAGGTTCTTGCCGTTGGCCGGCTCGTTGGCGCCGAACGCCGTGACCATGTCGTTCTGCCGGTCGCCGCTGTTGAGCAGCACGCGCTGGGACTGGCCGGTCGGGTTCGGCGCCGAGAAGTGCTCGGCCACCACGGTCCAGAAGATGTTCCAGTAGTTGCAGCCGGTGACGTACGGGCCGAGGAACCGCAGCTGCGGCTGGAGCGTCGTCACCGTGGCGGTCAGGCCGCGGACGGCGCCGTTGGTCGTGGGCGTCGTGACGAGGTCGCGCAGCGCGACCATGACTTCCTGCAGCTCGTCGTTGAGCTCGACGGAGCGGCGCGTCACCGGCGTGCCCACCTCGAGCGCGCGGTTGACGTCCGGCAGCGCGAGCCGCAGCTCCTTCGCCGCGCCCTCGAGGTCGGCGGACATCGCCGCGGTGTCGCGCAGGAACGGTCGCTGGACCTGGAAGGACTCGATCGAGACGTCCATCGTCGGCGGGCTCTTGGAGATCGTGTCCTTGAGCGCCTGCGGGTCGCGGTTGATCGCGTCGAACGTGTCGGCCTGCCCGGTGAACGAGTGCGCCCACTCCTCGGCGACGGGCGAGACGATCTTCGTGAAGCGCCCCAGCTGGCGGAAGAAGTTCGGCAGGTGCGTGCGCTCGTCGGCGAGGTTCGTCATCACCGGCTGCAGGAAGCGCAGGAACTCCGGCAGGTTCTGGATCGTCGTGTTGAGGTCGATCCCGCGGCCGACGAACGCGGTGCCGAACCCGGTCAGCTGACGCTCCGTGCCCTCGCGCGTCGGCGCGTCGTAGATGTTGTAGAGCTCGTCGAGGTCGGTCGCGATGTCGGTCTGGTCCACCGGCACCTTGTCACCGTTCTCGAGCTCCTGCTTGGCCGTGCCGCGGTCGAACTCGATGATCTTGAGCGCGAGTGGCGCGCGCGGGCGGACGAGCACCTTCGAGTCCTTCGGGAACGGGCCCGCCGTCTCGTCGAGCTTGAGCTGGAGGATCGCGCCGACCTTGCCGTTGCGCAGCCGGCCGGGCTTGAGGTCCTCGACGACGCCGATGCGGAAGCCGCCCTCGCGGACCTCGACGCCCTTGTTGACCTCGGCGCCGTCGGGCAGCTCGACGTAGATCGTCCGCGACGGGACGAACGGCAGGCCGTTGTTCGCGTTGTAGGCGAGGAAGACCGCGACCACGACCACGAGCGTGGTGACTGCCCCGACGAGGACGGGGTTGGCGACGATGGATGCGCTGCCGCGTCTCATGACCCGAAGAGGAAGTCCATGAGCTGTTCGTTGGTCTTCTCGTCCTCGTCGCGGGCCGTCCCGAGGTTCGGGAGGTCCTTGACGGCGGGCGGATCGACGCCGGGCACCTTCGGGCCCGTGCCGCCGCCGGGCAGGATGTCGTCGAGCTTCGGGAGCCGGACGGACGGGGCGCCGCCGCCGGAGCCCGAGCCGCCGCCGGAGCCCGAACCGCGCCGCGCGCCGCCGCCGCCCGAGCCGGAGCCGCCGCTGCGCCCGCGGCGCTCGAGACCCTCGTTGCGGCCGGGGTCGCCGATCGGCCGCACCGCGCGGCGCCGCACGCTCGGGTCGCTGTCCTCGGGGCCGCGGTCGGCGCCGTCGTAGCCGGGCGGCTCCGTCGGGTCCGACGTCGTGACGCCGAGCGTGTTGGGCCCGAGCGACTTGCCGCACTGGTCGGTGAGCTTTTTGGCCGCCTCGCGGTCGGCGTACGGGGCGCAGTCGCCCTCGAAGACCTGCGCCTGGAGGATGTGCGTGTTGCCGTCGTGCAGGTTGACCGCCAGCGTCTGGTCGAGCGTGTAGGCGAGCAGCGCCTCGAGCCCGGTGTAGCCCTTGCCGCCGGGGCTCTTCGGGTCCTCCTCGATCGCGTGCTCGCGACTGTCGAGGTGCTCGAGGATGATCGCCAGGTTCTTGCCCAGCTCGGGGACGCCCTCGGCGTAGCGGCTGAGCTCCTTGACGGTGTCCTGCGCCGGCCCCACGGCCTCGCGGCCGGTCTCCGACGCGCGGCCGAGCGCGCGCAGCCCGGGGCGGTTGGCGTCGGCGAAGGGCGGGATGTTCTCGAAGAGGTTCTTGATCTGCTCGGAGCTGGCGGCGAGGGTCTGCAGCGCCGGGCCCTGGCGCTCGACCGTCAGCCCCAGCTGCTCCATCGTCGGCTCGAGCTCGGCGAGGAAGCGCGGCAGGCGCTCGAAGCCGCGTGCGATGTCGGCGTCACGCTCGGCCGAGGTGGTGGCGATGTCGCGCGTCTCGACGACCCAGCGGCCGATGTCGCGCCGGTTGTCGGCCAGCTCGCCGACGACGTGATCGGCGTCGCGGGCGAGGTCCGCGAGCACCTGGTTCTGGTCGGCCAGGATCGCGAGGACCTTGTTGGTCTCGCGCAGGGCGGGGCTGGCCCGGCGGATCGCCTCGTTGAGGTCCTCCGAGTTGCCGGCCACCGCGGCACCGAGCTCGTTGATGATCAGGCGCAGCCGCTCGCGCCGGGGGCGGCGCATGATGTTCGCGACGAGGTCGGGCGGCACCGTCGACGACGTGCGCTCGACCGGGATCGTGCTGCCCGGTGGGAGCTTCTCGGGGCTCGAGCCCGGCTCGCAGTTGACGAAGTACTCGCCGACGAGCGACTGCGGCATGACCTGGCACTCGACGTCCTTGCGCAGCGAGCCGAAGCCGGTCTCGGTCACGTCGAAGCCGACGATCGCGCGCTTCGTCTCCTTGTCGACGTCGAGGCTCGTGATCTTGCCGGCGCGGACGCCCGCGACCTTGAAGTCGCCGCCCTCGATGAGGCCGAAGGCGTTGTCCAGCTCGACCTTGAAGCTTCCGAGGCCCTTGTCCTCGTCCGACGCGCCCGTCGAGAGGCTGACGAACGCGATCGCGCCGATGAGCAGGAGGCCGATGGCGAGGACGCGCTTCACGTCACTTCCCCGGGAGCGTCTGGTCGGGGTCGCAGTTGTGGTCCTCGGTGGGCTTCCACGGGTTCGACTTGTCCTCGGCGGGATGCTCGGCCGCGCCGGGGCAGCGGTTGCGCTGGTTCGAGCGGGTGAAGATGTCGCCGACCTTCGGGCGCAGCTCGGTCGGGATCGGCCGCAGGATGCCGTCGAGGTTCGCGAAGGCGTTGATGTAGGTGCCGACGCGGCTGACGCCGCCGAGGGCGTCGTAGATGCCGGAGTGGCCGAAGTCGTCGAACCAGCCGGTGAGGTCGACCGCGTAGGGCCGCGCGTAGTTCAGCTCGGGGACCGACTTCTCCAGCGCGTCGACCGACTCGGGGAACGCGCCGCGGCGCTCCTTGCCGTTGGCCTGGACCGGGCCCATCGCGATGTCGCGCAGCGGCACCTGGCCGGCGGTCAGCTCGACGAGGTCGTTGTCGGCCCCGCGCTGGCGGACGAGCTTGGAGAGGTCGCGGATCGTGGGGCGGGCGTCGCGGGCGAGCGGCCGCAGCTCGGCGAAGAACGGGCGCAGGCGCTTGGCGACGGGCTTGGAGTCCTCGACGAGGGGGCGCAGGTCGTCGAGGGCGGCGCGCAGGTTGACGAACGTCGTGTTCGCGCGCCGCATGAACGGCGGCAGCTGCGAGATCGAGTCGGCCAGCTCGCGGCGGCGGGCGGCGAGGTCGCCGGTGAAGTCGGCCAGCTCGTCGACCAGCCCGGTCAGGTCGTCGCGGCGCTCGGAGAGCGTGGTGACGAGCTCGCCGGAGGCGACGATGAACTTCTCGAAGGCGGGCGTGTCGTGCGTGAGCTCCTCGAACAGGCGGCTCGACGCCGAGAGCTGCGGGTTGAGGTAGTACCAGCCGCGCGACGCCTCCTTCGACCGCCCGTCGTACTGCTTGCCGAAGCCCGCGATGACGCCCTGGAGGTCCTCGCGCGCCTTGCGGTCGAAGGTGCTGATGAGCTGGTCGAGGTCGACCGCCGAGGTGGTCTCGGTGGCGGCGATCGTGCCGCCGTCCTTGATCTCCCCCTTGTTGGCGCCCGCGAGCTGGAGGTCGACGTAGCGGTTGGCCACGCCGGAGAGCGAGGTGAGGCGGATGATGGCCCGGGTGCCGCTGCGCAGCGGCGTGTAGCCCTTCTTGTCGAGCTTCAGCTTGACCCGCGCGCCGCCGGTGTTCGTGAGCTCGATCTGCTCGACGCTGCCCACCTGGGCGCCGCCGATCCGCACCTCGTTGCCGCGCACGAGCTGGCTGGCGTTCTCGAACTCCGCGTAGACCACGTAGTCGTCGCCGCTGCCGCGAAGCAGCACGGCAGCGACGACCGCCACCGCGGCAACCAATGCCGCGATCGCGAGCACGCGACCGATCTGCCTCGAATTGCGCAGGTTCCTGCCTCCCCTTCGGGCGCCGCCCCCGCGCCCAGTCGAACGTGCGGGGAAGGTAGTGAGCGGCATCACACAATGTCAAAAGGGAACCGTCGCGTTCCGGCCGCGATACGCTGCCGCCGCCCGGCCTCCGAAGGCGCAACTTCGCGCTTCAGAGCGGGTTCCTCACGTCGCCCACGCTCCTCCAGGAGGCCGTCTCGCCCATGTCGAAGCCGATGCCTGCGTTGCTCTGTTCCGTCGCGGCCCTGGTCGCGCTGCTCGCCTTCCCGTCGTCGGGGATGGCGGCGAAGAAGGTGAACATCTCCGTCGGTATCGGCGACCAGAGCGCCGCGATGTTCGACAACCAGGCGTTCCTCGACCTCAAGGTCAAGAAGGCCCGGTACTTCATCTCGTGGAACGCGATCGACAACGCCGAGCGCCTCGCGCAGGCCGACGCCTGGCTCGCCGGCGCGCGCAAGCGCGGCGTGCGCCCGCTGTTCCACCTCGACGGCGTCTTCACCGATCGCGCCCCGTCGGTGCGCGAGTACCGGACGAAGGTGCGCGAGCTGGTCAAGCGCTACCCGTCCGTGCGCGAGTGGGGCGTGTGGAACGAGGCCAACTCGAAGACGCAGCCGGTCTTCAGGTTCGCGAGCCGCACGGCCAAGTACTTCCTCGAGCTGCGCAAGATGTGCCGCGGGTGCACCATCGTCGCGCTCGACCTCCTCGACGCCGGCAACATCAAGGGCTACATCGACCGCTTCTATCGCGCGCTGCCGCGCAGCAAGCGGCGCCTCGCGAAGGTCGTCGGGATGCACAACTACGGCGACACGAACCGCTCGGGCCGCAACAACACCAAGACGATCATCAAGCGCGTGCGCAAGTACAACCGGCGCGCGCAGTTCTGGATGACCGAGACGGGCGGGCTGGCCTACTTCGCCACCGAGACGCGCGTCGCGTTCCGGTGCAGCGAGAGCCGCCAGGCCAAGGCGGTCGGAAAGATGTTCACGCTGGCCAAGCGCTACCGGCGCTCGGTCAAGCGCCTGTACCCGTACAACTTCTTCGGCACCGACTGCGACCGCGGCCTGCGCTTCGACGCGGGGCTGATCCGCAGGGACGGCTCGAAGCGCCCGGCGTACAACACGCTCAAGCGCGCGATGCGCAAGTTCAAGCGCTAGCCGGCCGCCGCCTCGTCGCAGACGATCTCGTCCAGCGCGTCGCCGAGCCGCGAGATCGGCAGCTCGGCGTCACGCGCGCACACGCGCGCGAGCGCCTCGCGCTTGCCCTCGCCCGTCGCGAGCAGGACCGTGTAGCGGGCCCGCGCGATGACGGGGAGCGTGAGCGTGATGCGCTCCGGCGGCGGCTTCGGCGAGCCGCGCACGCCGATGACCGGCGCGTGCTCCGCGAAGGCCTCGGGGTGGCCGGGGAAGAGAGACGCCGTGTGGCCGTCCTCGCCGAGGCCGAGGACGACCACGTCGAACACGCCGCCCATCGCGGCGACGTCGCGGCCGTACATCCATGCAGCGTCCTCGGGCCCGAGCTCGCCGCGCGCCTCGCGCAGGCGCACGCCGGGGCCCATCGCCGCGCGGATCATGCGCCCGTTGCTGTCCTCGTGGTCGCTCGGCACGCAGCGCTCGTCGACGAGCCAGACCTCGGAGTCCTCCGCGACGCCCATGTCGGCCAGCAGCGCGTAGGCGCGCAGCGGCGTGGTCCCGCCCGAGAGCGCGAGGTGCCGGGCGCCGCGCTCGTGGACGGCGCGCGCCAGGTGCAGGGCGGCGGCCTCGGCGTCGGCGCAGACGGTGAGCGCGGTCACCCGGCGAGCACCTGGGCGGCGGCCAGCGCGGGGCCGTAGGTCGGCTCGCGCAGCAGCGCCTGGCGGATCCCCTCGCCGAGGATGCCCGGCTCGCCGCGGGAGGCGCCGAGGACCGTCCACGTCGCCTCGCGGCCGTCGGCGAAGCGGCGGTGGGCCTTCAGGCCGCCCTTGCCGCGGTCGAGCGACAGCGCCATCCCGTCCGCCGTCTCGATCGACACGCCGGCGAGGCCGCGGACGCCCTGCTCGGTCGGCTCGGTCTCCAGGAGGACGTCGCCGCGGCGGGCCCGCGCGCGCCCGTGGCGGCGGCCGTCGCGGCCGGTCAGCACCGACGGCTCCCACCCCAGCCGCGTCGCCAGCCAGCCGAAGAGCAGCAGGGCCGCCACCTCGGACTCCGGGCTGTGGCGCACCGTCACCGCGCTCACCTTGCCGAGGTGGCCGCGCCACTCGGGCGGGTCGAAGGTGGCGGCGATCCGCTCGCGCCACGGCGTCGTGCGCAGCCACGCGAGGTCGACGACGTACGCGCGACCGGACAGCTCGGTCGCGCGGTCGAGGGCCGTGTGCGTGTCGGGCTCGTCGAGCGAGTCGCGCAGCACGACCTGCGCGAGGCCGCACAGCGAGTCGACGCCCTCGTCGTGCCCGTGCGGCGCCCACACCGCGGTCGCCAGGTCGGTGATGACGAGCGGGTCGAGGATGCGGTCGAGGCGCGGGAGGTGGCGCTGCCCCAGCTCGAGCAGGACGAGCTCGCGCACCGCGGCGCCGTCGACGTGCACGCTCGCGCGCGCCGAGATCGTGTCGCGCCCGGGCTCGACCGCGCACAGCACCGTGCGCGACGCGTGGTAGCGGCCGACCTTCGCGAGCCGGTTCTCGATCTCGCCGCGCCACTCGCGGTCGACGATCGTGATCAGGTTGAGCACGCGCGCGGGCACGGCGCGGTCCTCCTGGTGGCGCTCGGCCTCCATCGCCCGCAGCGCCGCCTCGATCTCCGAGGGCGAGGTGTCCTCGGCGCTCCACAGCGCGTCGGTCACCGGCTCAGATCCTCCGCCAGCGATCCTCGCCGACCAGCAGCGTGTCGGCCTCCCCCGGACCCTGCGTGCCCGCCTCGTACTGCGGCACGCCGCCGTCGAGCGCGGCCCAGCCCTTCAGCACCGGGTCGATGATCCGCCACTGCGCCTCGACCTCGTCGTCGCGCGTGAACAGCGTCGCGTCGCCGCGCATCGCGTCGAGCAGCAGGCGCTCGTAGGCCTCGGGCGACTGCGACAGGAAGGTGGTCCCGTAGAGGAACTCCATGTTCACCGGGCGCAGCGACATCCGCGTGCCCGGGATCTTCGCCCCGAGCGAGAGCGAGACGCCCTCGTTGGGCTGCACGGTGAAGACGAGCACGTTGGGCCGCACGCCGACCGAGCCGGCCTGCTCGAACGCGAGGTGCGGCACCGGCTTGAGCGTCACCGCGATCTCCGTCACCTTGCGCGCCAGGCGCTTGCCCGTGCGCAGGTAGAACGGGACGCCGGCCCAGCGCCAGTTGTCGACCTCGAGGCGCAGGGCGGCGTACGTCTCGGTGCGCGACTCGTCGGGGACGTCGGCCTCGTCGAGGTAGCCGGGCACGTCCTCCCCCGCCACCGTCCCGGCGGCGTACTGGCCGCGCACCGCGAACTCGCCGATGCGCTCCGGCACCGGCGGCGGGATCGCGCGCAGCACCTTGACCTTCTCGTCGCGCACCTGGTCGGCGGTGAAGCGCACCGGCGGCTCCATCGCCAGCAGCGTCAGCAGCTGGAGCATGTGGTTCTGCACGAGGTCGCGCAGCGCGCCGGACTGGTCGTAGTAGCCCGCGCGCGTGCCGATGCCGATGTCCTCCGATGCGGTGATCTGGACGTTGTCGATGTAGTTGCGGTTCCAGACCGGCTCGAACAGCCCGTTCGCGAAGCGGAACGCGAGCATGTTCTGGACGGTCTCCTTGCCCAGGTAGTGGTCGATGCGGAAGACCTGGTGCTCGTCGACCACGGCGAGCACGCGCCGGTTGAGCTCGCGCGCGGACTCGAGGTCGTGGCCGATCGGCTTCTCGATCACCACCCGGACCTCGGACCCCTCGCGGCGGTCGAGGCCCTGCGCGCCGAGCCGCTCGACGATCACCGGGAAGAAGCTCGGCGCGGTCGAGAGGTAGAACGAGCGGTTGAGCGGCAGGCCGGCTGCCTCGTCGAGCTCGGCCAGCGTCGTGTCGAGGCGCTCGTAGCCCGCCGGGTCGTCGAACGGGACGCAGACGTAGCGGATGCCGGCCACGAGGCGGTCGAGGACGTCGTCGTCCGGCGGGCGGCGGCTGAAGCGGCGGATCGACTCGACCGCCGTCTGGCGGTACTCCTCGTCGGCCTGCTGGCCGCGCGACGCGCCGACGAGCTGGAAGCGCTCGGGCAGCGCGCCCTCGTGCGCGAGGTTGTAGATCGCCGGGAGCAGCTTGCGGCGGGCGAGATCGCCGGTGGCGCCGAAGATGACGAGCGTCGTGGGATGGACGGGCAGGCGCTCCAGTCCCGCGGAGAGCGGGTTGGGCTCCGCCGTGAGGGTCACTTCCGCGTCACCGCATGACCACCGAACTGCGCCCGCAGCGCGGCGAGCATCCGGTGGGTGAAGTCGCCGTTGCCGCGGCTGTAGAACCGTGCGTACAGCGACGCCGTGATCACGGGGGTCGGGACGTCCTTGGCCATCGCGTCCTCGATCGTCCAGCGCCCCTCGCCGGAGTCGGCGGTGTGCGCGTCGAGCCCGCCGAGGTCGTTGCCCTCCTGCTCGAAGGCCAGCGCGGCGAGCTCGCACAGCCACGACCGCACGACCGAGCCCTGCATCCACAGGTGCGCGATCTTCGCCTTGTCGAGGTCGTACTCGGACTTGTCGAACAGGTCGAAGCCCTCGGCGTAGGCCTGCATCAGCCCGTACTCGATCCCGTTGTGGACCATCTTCACGTAGTGCCCCGCGCCGGTCGGGCCGAAGTGCGCCCACCCCGGGCCGTGCTGCTCGTCGGCCGGCGGGGCGAGGACGTCGAGGATCGGCGCGAGGCGCGCGACCGCCTCGTCGGGGCCGCCGACCATCATGCAGTAGCCGACGTCGAGCCCCCACACGCCGCCGCTCGTGCCGACGTCGACGTAGTGGATCCCCTTCGCCGTCAGCTCCTCGGAGCGGCGCTTGTCGTCCGTCCACTTCGAGTTGCCGCCGTCGATGATCGTGTCGCCCTCGTCGAGCAGGTCGGCGAGGTCGCGGACCGTCTGCTCGGTCGGGTCGCCGGCGGGCACCATGACCCACACGGAGCGCGGCGGGTCGAGCTTCTCCACGAGCTCGGAGAGCGACGCCGCGCCCTGCGCGCCGTGCCCCTCGGCCTTCGCCCGCGCCTCCTCTGAGAAGTCGAACGCCACCGCCTGGTGGTCGGAGTCGCGGTGGATGCGGTGGACCATGTTGCCGCCCATGCGGCCGAGGCCGACGAACCCGATCTGCATCAGCCGAGCTCCCGCGTCAGGGCGCGCACGGTCTCGACGAGGTCGCCCTGCACGCGCACGGTCTCGGCCGCCAGCCCATGGGCGCGCAGCGTGTGCAGGTCGCCGCTGGCCTGCGCGCGCTTGAGCCGCTCGAAGCTGAACGGCTTGCCGGGGACCTCGGCGTCGGCCGCGGCGTCGTGCACGATCACGAGGAAGCGCCCGTTCGGCGTGCCGCCCTTGTGGTACTGGCCGGTGGAGTGCAGGTAGCGCGGGCCGTAGCCGAACGACGTCGCGCACCGCGTGCGCCGCCGGATCGCCGCGCGCAGCTCGCCGAACGCGGCATCGAGCTCGGCGCTCGGCGCCGTGTACGCCAGCAGGCCGACGTACGCCGGCGGCGCGACGCCGTCGACCAGCGCGTGCAGCGCCTGCGAAGGGTCGGCCGAGGGCTCGTCCTCGGCGGACTCGAGCGCCTTCGTGGTGTTCTCCTTCGCGCCCTGGACGTTGGGCTGGTCGAAGGGGTTGAGCGCCAGGGACCAGCCGCCGACGGCGGTCGCGAACTCGCTGAAGAAGAAGATCCGGCCGAGGTCCTCCGGCCCCTGGACGGGCACGCTGAGGACGGGGTGGCCCGCGTCGACGAGCTCCGTCAGCGGCGCGTCGCCCTCGCCGCGCAGGTGGACGAACACACGGTCCTCGCCGTACTCCTCGACGGGCCCGAGCGGCTCGTCGGCCAGCGGCAGCATCCCGCTCTGCTGCTTGCCCGTCGACTCCGCGACGAGCTGCTCGATCCACAGGCCGAACGAGGCGATCCGCTCGTCGACGAAGAACGTCAGCTTGTCGCGCCCCGCCTTGGCCAGCGCGCCCAGCGCGGCGCCGAGCCAGAGGCCGCTGTTGCCAGCGCGCGGGTCGGCCCCGCGGCACGCCTCCTCGGCCACGGCGGCGCCGTCGAGCAGCGCCTGCAGCGGCGCGCCCATCAGCGCCGCGGGCACGACGCCGAACGGGCTGAGCGCGCTGTAGCGCCCGCCGATGTCGGGGTCGGCGAGGAAGGTCCTGCGCCATCCCTGCGCCTCGGCCCGCTCCGCCAGCCTCGAGCCCGGGTCGGTGACGGCCACGAACTGCCGCGGCTCCTCCGACTTCGCCCAGAAGTGGTCGGCGAGCGAGAGCGTCTCGATCGTGCCGCCCGACTTCGTCGAGACGACGTAGACCGTCGTCTCGTGGCTCACGGCGCTCTCGATCGCGGCGATCGCGTCGTGGTCGGTCGAGTCGAGGACGTGGAGCTTCAGGCACGTCGCCTCGAAGCTCTCGGCGAACACGAGCGGCGCCAGGCTCGACCCGCCCATGCCGAGCACGACGGCGTCGGTGAAGCCCTCCTCCTTCAGCTCGTGCGCGAACGCCTCGAGGTCGTCGACCTGGTCGGCCATGTCGCGCGCGACCGTGAGCCAGCCGAGGCGGTCGGCCAGCTCGGGCGTCTCCGCCGTGCCGCCCCACAGCGTCGGGTCCTTGGCCCAGACGCGGGCGGCCACGTCCTCGCTGCGCGCGCGGTCGAGCTCGGCCTCGACGGCGCCCTCCAGCGCGGCCGGGATCGCGACGTCGAACGTCGCCGACAGCGTCATACCTCGCCCCGCTTGCTCTCGATCCCCTCGAGCAGCTTCTCCATCGGCGTGACGAACTTGTCGACGCCCTCGCGCAGCAGCTGGCCCGTGACGTCCTCCATGTCGATCCCCGCGTCGCGGAGCTTCTCGAGGTCCGGCGCCGGGTCCTCGAGCGCGGTGTCCGGGCGGATGTCGCCGTGGTCGCCGGTCGCCTCGAGCGTGTCCATCGGCATCGTGTTGACGGTGTGCGGCGCGACGAGCGTGTCGACGTACTTCGTGTCCGGATAGGCCGGGTCCTTGACGCCGGTCGAGGCCCACAGCGGGCGCTGGACGTTCGCCCCCGCGGCGCGCAGGTCGGCGAAGCGGTCGCCCTCGAAGATCTCCTGGAAGCGCTGGTAGGCGGCGCGGGCGTTGGCGACGGCGGCGATGCCGCGCAGGTCCTCGCGGCCGAGGTCGGCCAGGCGCTTGTCGACCTCGGTGTCGACGCGGCTGACGAAGAAGCTCGCGACGGAGTGGACGTCGTCGACGCTCTTGCCGTCGGCCCTGCGGCGCTCGAGCCCCTTGATGTAGGCCTCGGCGACCTGCGCGTACGCCTCGACGCTGAACAGCAGCGTCACGTTGACGTTGATCCCGGCGTAGATCGACTCCTCGATCGCCGGGACGCCCTCCAGCGTGCCCGGGATCTTGATCATCACGTTCGGGCGGTCGAGCGCCTTCCAGTACTCGCTCGCCTGGGCCTTCGTCTTGTCGGTGTCGAACGCGAGGTCCGGGTCGACCTCGAGGCTCACGAAGCCGTCGCGGTGCTCGTCGTAGACCGGGCGCAGCACGTCCGCGGCGGCCGCGATGTCCTCGACGGCGATGTGGCGGAAGATGGCGCGCGCGTCCGCGCCCTCGCCGGACATCTCGCGGATCTTGTCGTCGTAGTCGCTCGAGCCGAGGATGGCCTTCTCGAAGATCGCGGGGTTGGAGGTGACGCCGCGCAGGCTCATCTCGTCGCGCAGGCGGGCGAGCGTTCCGTCCTCGACGAGCGAGCGCTGGATCTGGTCCAGCCACGGGCTGGTCCCGGCCGCGGCGAGGGCGGCGAGGTTCGGGTTGGCGTTGACGGCGGGGGTGCTCATGTGGTCCTCTCGATCGCGTTCAGCTCTTGGGCGGCGAGAAGCGCTGCTCCTCTTACGCCGGCGTGGACGCCGTGGCGCGCGAGCTCGATCCTCGTCTTGGTGCCCACTCCGGGCAGGGCCAGTCGCCGGGCGGCGTCCTCGGCGGGCTTGACGAGGAGGTCGCCCGCGGTGGAGACCCCGCCGCCGATGACGATCAGGTCGGGGTCGAACAGGTTCATGACGTTCGCCATCCCGACGCCCAGGCGCTCGCCGATGATGCGGATGGCGTCGACGGCGTCGGCGTCGCCGGCCTTCGCGCGGTCCACGACCGCAGGGCCCTTGCCGATGCCGCGTTGCTCGCCGAGCTCGTCGAGCTCGCGCCCGGCGGCCCAGGACTCGAGCGCGTCGGGGTGCGGGAAGCGCTCGGGCGCGGGCGGCGCCCCGTTGGTGAGGTCCGCGGCCACGATCATGTGGCCGAGCTCGGGAGCGGCGCCCGTCGCCCCGCGGAAGATCCTGCCGTCGAGCACGATCCCGCCGCCGACGCCGGTGCCGACGGTGATCATCACGACGACCCGCGCCACCGGCGCGTTGTCGTCGTCGAGCGCCTCGGCCAGCGCCGCGCACGTGGCGTCGTTGTCGACGAAGACGGGCGTCCCGCCCAGTCGCTCGCTGAGCACCTGGCGCAGCGGGATGTCCTTCAGCGGGACGTTGACGCTGAACCGCGCGCTGCCCGTCGCGAAGTCGACGACGCTCGGCACCGCGAGCCCGACCGCGTCGGCCTCCCCGAGCGCCCGCACGATGGTCGCGAGCTGCTCGAGGAACCGGTCGGTCTCGTGCGTCTCGGTCGCGGTGAGCGACACCTCCCCGAGCCTCCCGCCCTCCAGCGCCGCGGCGGCGATCTTGGTCCCGCCGACGTCGACGCCGATGATGCGGTCGCTCACGATCGTGGACTCTACGATCCTCGCGAGGCCCGGGTAGCCCAACTGGCAGAGGCAGCGGTCTTAAGAACCGCTCAGTGTGGGTTCGACTCCCACCCCGGGCACTGTGGAGATCGAGCAGACGATCACGGCCATGGTCGCCGCGCGGGGGCGCGGGAAGACGATCTGCCCTTCCGAGGTGGCGCGGGCGCTCGCCGGCGACGACGGGTTCCGGGCGCTGATGCCCGACGTGCGCGAGGCTGCGGCGCGGATGGCGGAGCGGGGGGACGTCGCGGTGACGCAGCGGGGCTGCGTCGTCGACGCGCGGTCTGCCCGCGGGCCGATCAGGCTGGGTCTCCCGTAGGCGGCTGGGGCTCGCCGCGCTCGGGCACGCGGATCCAGCGCACGATCCTGCCGTCGCGGACGTCGAAGGCGGTCGACGCCGTCCCTCCCGCGCCCGCGCCGCAGGCGCCGCCGGGGCGCTCGGTCAGGACGAACGTGACGAGCAGGACGCCGGCGTGCGGCTTGATCTCGCTGACCCGCCCGCCGCAGGGCAGGCTCGCGTTGAAGGAGCGGACCTGGAGGCGCGTCGTCAGCCGCTCCGCCGGTCCGCCGTTCTGGACGACCGACGGGACGGCGAAGCGCGAGGCGGCGGCGTCGACGTCGCCCCGCCGCAGGTCGGCCGCCCACGCGCGGACGACAGCCTCGCCCGCGGCGGGCGCCGGCGCGGGGACGGACGGCGGGCGGCGCGGCCCGGCGGCGTCGTCCTCGTCACCGCCTCCGCAGCCGGCGGTCAGGGCGAGGACGGAGAGGGCGAGGACGCGGCGCACGTCCTTGCCTACGCGCCGTCCTGCGCCGCGGCTCACCCGCGAGCGGGCGCGAACTCGTCGGGGTGGTCGCGCAGCCGGCGCAGGAACGCTGCCTCGAGCGCGTCGTCGTCCGGGTAGCGGTCGTTCAGCTCCTCGATCGCCTCCGCCTGCTCCTCGCTCCAGCCGTCGGCGAAGAAGTCACTGCGGCGCTCGGGGTCCGCGGGCATGTCGGGCACGAGGCGCAGCGCCTGGCGCAGGAGGTCGCCCACGTCCGCGCGGCCGAGGTGCTCCCAGCCCGCGGCGGCGCGCTCCACGCCCGGCCCGAGCACGTCGAGCCCGTGATCGAGCCCGCCGTTCATCACGTAGCCGTGCAGCTCGAGCGCGGCGTGCAGAGCCCGGTCGCCGGGGCCGGCGTCGTCGGGGAGGGGGTCAGGCGACGCCGCGCGATTCCAGATCGCGTCGCTCGGCGGCGTGGAGGACTGGCGGCGGCGGAACCTCATCGCGCTCCGTCGTACCCGGCGGCGACCAGCCCGGACCGCGGAGGGCGACCGCGAGCTTCGTGCGCGCCCCGCGCGCGCGGCGCACGTCGTGGAAGAGGGCGACGTACTCGTGGAACGCCACGCGCACGGGGTTGAACGTCTCGAGCTGCTTCGTCAGGCCGTAGCGGACGCGCTCCTCCTCGGGCTCCCACGTCCCGAACAGGCGGTCCCAGACGATGAGGATCCCGCCGTAGTTCTTGTCGAGGTACTGGTGGTTGGAGCCGTGGTGGACGCGGTGGTGCGACGGCGTGTTGAACGTGCGCTCGACCCAGCGCGGCAGGCGGTGGATGCGCTCGGTGTGGATCCAGAACTGGTAGATCAGCGACCAGGACTGGGCGAGCAGGACCATCCAGACCGGGAAGCCGAGCAGCGGCAGCGGCAGCCAGAACGGGAAATAGGTCATCGGCACCCACGTCTGGCGCAGCGCGGTCGAGAGGTTGTAGTGCTGCGACGAGTGGTGGACGACGTGGCTGGCCCAGAACACGCGGCTCTCGTGCGACACGCGATGGAACCAGTAGTACGCGAGGTCGTCGGCGAGGAAGAGCGCGATCCACGTGAGCGGGTTGCCCGGGTCGAGGCGCAGCGGCGTCAGCTCGTAGAGCGCCGCGTACACCGCGACGACGACGAGCTTCCACCCCACGTTGACGACGACGTTCCCGATCCCCATCGCCAGCGACGTCCGCGTGTCGTGCGGCTCGTAGCCGACGAGGTCATGGTCGTCGTCGAGGTGGCGGAAGGACGCGTACTCGGCGACGAGCAGCATGAGGAAGAAGGGGATCGCGTAGTAGAGGACCTCGGCCACGGCTAGATCGACCTCTCGAGCAGCTCGCGGGCGGCGCGCTCGGCGCTCTGCGGATCGCCGCCGGCGACGGCGTCGACGACCGCGCGGATCGCCGCGAGGTCGGTGAGCTCGGAGGCGACCGCGTCGGGCGCGACCGAGGCCACGCGCTGCTGCGCGACGAGGGTGGTCAGCGCGAGGCGGTAGGCGATGTTGTCGGCGCCGTCGACGACGAGGTCCCACAGCACCTCGTAGTGGGCGTTGCGCGCGGCCGGGTCCTCGATGGCGGCGAGCTGCTCGACGCGCGAGCGCAGCTCGGCGCGCTGGGCGGGGGTCGCGCGCTCGGCGCAGCGCCGGGCGGCGTCGGCGCCGATGCACGCGCGCATCTCCATCGTCGCGCGGCGCGCGTGCAGCTCCTCGGGAAGGTCGCCCTCGAGCAGGAGGTCGAGGCCGCCGTGGCGCCGCCAGTCGCGCACGCGCGTCGCTCCGCCCTGGCTGATCGCGACCAGCCCGGCCTCCTGGAGGCGCTTGAGCGCCTCGCGCACCGCGTGGCGGCTGGCGTCGAGGTCGTCGCTCAGGCGCCGCTCGGACGGCAGCGCCGCGCCCGGCGCGAGGCGCCCGGTGAGGATGTCGGCGCGCAGGCGGGCGTGGATCCGGCCCGAGAGCGTGGCGGCACTGGTTGAACCAGTCATCATCACTGGTTGTACCAGAAGGGATGGACCACGGCAAGGGGACCGTGAGAACTTCATGAGACGGGCCGGCAGCGGGCGCTTGCAGAGCTAGGCTGGTTCGCAACTTCGCCCACCCCTGCGAGTTCCAGCAGCACACGCGTGGAAGCAACTGCCCTCAGACATGCCGGGGCCGCGGGTCTCCGTGGCCCGACTCCCCTGCTCCGCCTCCAGTCCGACGAGCGGCTGATCGCGCTCGTCCGCAGGGGCAACCACGCGGCCTTCGAGGCGCTCGTCAGCCGCTACCAGGCCCGCCTGCTCGCCTTCTGCCGGCACATGCTCGGCTCGCGCGAGGACGCCGAGGACGTCTTGCAGGAGGTCTTCGCCGCGTCGTTCAACGCGATCCTCGCCGACGACCGCGCGATCAACGTGCGGCCGTGGCTCTACCGCATCGCGCGCAACCGCTCGCTGAACCACCTGCGCCGCCACACGGCGATCGGCGTCGACAGCATGGACGTCCACCTGTCCGAGGGCGGCCTGACCACCGCGGACAAGGTCCACAAGCGCGAGGAGTTCCGCCAGCTCATCGGCGACGTCCAGGAGCTGCCCGAGACGCAGCGCACCGCGCTGCTGCTGCGCGAGATCGACGCGCTCTCCTACGAGCAGATCGCCGAGGCGATGGAGACGACGGTCCCGAGCGTCAAGTCGCTGCTCGTGCGCGCCCGCGTGTCGCTGGCCGAGATGTCCGAGGCGCGCCTGCTCACGTGCGACGAGGTCCGCGAGGAGCTCGGCGAGGTCGCCGAGGGGCTCACGAAGATGAGCCCGCCGGTGCGCCGCCACCTGCGCGCGTGCGAGAAGTGCACGACCTTCCGCAAGCAGCTGCGCGAGACGAACAAGGCGCTCGCCGCGGTCATGCCCGTCGGCCCGCTGCTCTTCCTCAAGAAGCTCTTCCTGGCCCACCTCGGCACGACCGCCAGCGCGGGCGGCGCCGCCTCGGCGACCAGCGCCGCGGCCGGCGCGGGCAGCGCCGGCGCGCTGTCGGCCGGCGCCACCGCCCTCGCGTCGAAGACCGCCGCCGGCATCGCCGCCGCGGCGATCGTCACCGCCGGCGCCGTCGAGGTCAAGCGCGCGCAGGCGCCGGTGCCGCACCCGCCGGCCGCCGCCGCGGTCGCCCCGCCGGCGGCGCCGGTCGCGAACCCGGCACCGCCGAAGCAGATCGTCGCCGCCGCCCCGGCCGCGGCCGTCGAGTACGAGAGCAAGCCGGTGGTCGTCGACGCCGAGCCCGTCGT
>DASVRH010000297.1:0-4501 GCA_036388715.1 Solirubrobacteraceae bacterium
AGGCGGGTCGGCATGGGGCGACGGTCCCACCCCGGGGTGCCCCCCGGCATCGGGGATCCCCCTGGCCCGCCGCGGCGAGCCCCCGAACTGTGCGCAGCCTCACGCGAGCAGCTGCGCGAGCTCCTCCGGCGTGTCGACGGGCCGCTGGCAGGCGAAGTTCTCGCAGACGTACGCGCCCGGCTGGGTGCGGCCGGCGAGGAGCGGCACCGCTCCGCCGTCTCCGCGGCCGCCCGCGACGACGAGCCGTGGCCGCAGCCGCGAGCGCACGACCCGCGCCAGCTCGCTCACGTCGTCGCCGACGAGCGCGACCTCGCGAACCGGGTTGAGGTGGAAGTCGAGCGCCTGGAGCAGATGGCCGAACGCGGTCGGGTGCTTCGGCGCGAGCTCGTGCAGCAGCTGGAGGTGCCCCTCGGCCGCGGCCGCGTACGTCGCCTCGCCCGTCAGCGCCGCCAGCCGCAGCAGCCCCAGCGCGGCGCTCGACCCGCCGCTGGGGATCGGGTTGTCCTCGAGGTCCTTGCGCCGCGCGACCAGCACCTCGTGGTCGTCGGAGGTCGTGAAGAACCCGCCGTTGTCGCGGTCGGCGAAGCGCTCGATGATCGTGTCGCCGATCCCGCGCGCCTCGGTGAACCAGCGCTCCTCGAAGGTCGCCTCGTACAGGGCGAGCAGCGCCTCGAGCAGGAACGCGTGGTCCTCGAGGTAGGCGTTCAGCTTCGCGCGCCCGTCGTTGAAGGTCCGCAGCAGGCGCCCGTCGTCGTCGCGCAGGGCCGTCAGCACGAAGTCGGCGGCGCGCCGCGCGACGTCGAGCAGGTCGGGCCGCTCGAGCACCGCGCCCGCCTCGGCGAACGCGTGGATGGCGAGAGCGTTCCACGCGGTCAGTCGCTTGTCGTCGAGCCCCGGGCGCACCCGCTGCTCGCGCACCTCGTAGAGCCGCGCGCGGATCCTCGCGCGCTGCTCGGGCGGCGGCTCCGGGCCGCGCGCCTCGAGGTGGTTGGCGCCCTCGAAGTTCCCCTCCTCGCTCGCCCCGAAGTACGCGACGGCTGGCTCGAAGTCGTCCCCGAGCACCTCGCGCAGCTCGTCGAGCGTCCACACGTAGTACTTGCCCTCGACGCCCTCGCTGTCGGCGTCGAGCGCGCTGTAGAACCCGCCCTCGGGCGCCACCATCTCGCGGGCCATCCACTCGAGCGTCTCCTCGCACGTGCGCCGCAGGCGCGGGTCGTCGGCGACGAGCCAGCCGTGGAGGTAGGCCCGCGCCAGCAGCGCGTTGTCGTAGAGCATCTTCTCGAAGTGGGGGATCGTCCACGTGCGGTCGACGGCGTAGCGCGCGAAGCCGCCGGCGACCTGGTCGAAGAGGCCGCCGGTCCGCATCGCGTGCAGCGTCGCGAGCGTCATGCGCGTCTCGCCGCGGGCGAGCAGGAACTCGAGCGCGGAGTGCGGCGGGAACTTCGGCGCGCCGCCGAAGCCGCCCCACTGCGGGTCGAACTGCCGCGAGAGCGCGACCTCGGCGCTGTCGAGCGCGCGCGGGTCCATGTCCTGCTCGGACGGGCGCAGCAGCCCCGCGCCCTGCAGCCGCGCGGCCATCCGCTCGCCCTGGTCGCGGATCTCGTCGCGGCGCTGGTGCCAGGCCTCGTCGACGGCGATCAGGACCTGCTGCCAGCTCGGCATCCCGTGGCGCGGCTCGGGCGGGAAGTACGTGCCGCCGTAGAACGGCACCTGCTCGGGCGTGACGAACACGTTCAGCGGCCAGCCGCCGTGACCGGTCATCGCCTGCACGGCCTCCATGTAGAGCGCGTCGACGTCGGGGCGCTCCTCGCGGTCGACCTTCACGCAGACGAAGCGGTCGTTCATGACGCGGGCGGTCGCCTCGTCCTCGAACGACTCGCGCTCCATCACGTGGCACCAGTGGCACGCCGAGTAGCCGATCGAGACGAGGATCGGCTTGTCCTCCTCGCGCGAGCGGCGCAGGGCCTCGTCGCCCCACGGCAGCCAGTCGACGGGGTTGTCCTGGTGCTGGCGGAGGTAAGGGGAGGTCTCGGCGGCGAGGGCGTTCGGCATCCAGCTCGGACTACCCGCGCAGGCGGCCGTTCACCGTCACCGTCCCGAGCGTCATGCCTTCTCGGAACTCCTGCGTCGCCTCGGTCTCGAAGGCCTCGTTCAGCTCGCGCGCGGCGACCTCCGCGAGCACGGCGCGCGCCTCCACGGTCGCGCGCAGCCCGTCCACCGTGCGGCGCACGTCGGCGAGCGTGGCCAGCGGCGCGCGGAAGTCCCACATCTGCGCGGTGACCGCGGGCGCGGCGAGCCCGAGGTCGATGAACGCGATGCTCCCCGCGCCCCGCCGCAGCGTGAGCGTGCCGGTGTGGCCGACGGTGCCGGCGAGCGTCGTCGCGTCGACCCGCCCGCCGGTGATGGCGAAGATGCCGCCCTCGGCCTCGACGTCCAGCGCGGGGTCGACCGAGATCGTGGTGGTGCCGCCCGCGAAGATCAGGTGGGCGAGCCGCAACCGCAGCGTCGCCCCGCCCCGCGTCCTCACCCGGGTCGTGAGGCCGCGCGTGCGGACGCTCCTGACGTTCCTCCTCGCGAGCCGGACGACGCCGCCGCGGTGCTCGATCCGGCCCCGCCCGGTCTTCGGGTCGACGTAGCCGCCGGTGACGCGCGACGTCCTTCCGTCGGCCCGCACGACGCCGCCGTCGACGCGCGCGGTCGTGATCGTCTGCGGCTGCGCAGCGGCGGGGAGGAGCAGCGAGGCGATAGCGGCAACGCGCCAAGCACGCCGGAGCGTGTCGATCTGGGCCCTTCCGGTTCGTCGGCGTGCTGACAGGCTCCACAGTCTCCCAAGGAGGACCCCATGAAGTACATGCTGCTGCTCTACTCCGCGCCGGGCTCGGGCCCGCGCCCCGAGTCCCCGGAGGGCGAGGCCCAGATGGGCCGCTGGTTCGCCGTGACCGACGAGATGGAGAAGGCCGGCGTGCTGGTCGCCGGCGACGCGCTCCAGCCGACCGACACGGCGACGACCGTCCGCGTCCGCGATGGCGACACCGTCCTCACCGACGGGCCGTTCGCCGAGACGAAGGAGACGCTCGGCGGCTACTACCTCATCGACGTGCCGGACCTCGACGCCGCCGCCGAGTGGGCGGCGAAGATGCCGCTCGCGCCGTACGGGTCGGTCGAGATCCGCGCGCTGCTGGAGTTCGACCGGTCGTGATCCCCGCGGCCGTCGCGCTCGAGCGGGCCTACCGCGACGAGCGCGCGGCCGTGCTGGCGACGCTCACCCGCCATCTCGGCGGCGACCTCGCGCTGGCCGAGGACGCCGTGCAGGACGCGTTCGTCGCCGCGGCCGGCGAATGGCCGCGGCGCGGCGTCCCCGATCGGCCCGGCGCGTGGCTGACCGTCGCGGCGCGCCGGAAGGCGATCGACCGGCTGCGTCGCGAGAAGGCCCTCGGCGAGCGACTGGAGCACCTCGTGCGGCTCGACTCCACCTCCTCCGACGACGACGACCCGTTCGAGGTCTCCGCGCTCGGCGACGATCGCCTTCGCCTCATCTTCACGTGCTGCCACCCGGCGCTCGCTCCGGAGGCGCGCATCGCCCTGACGCTGCGGTCGCTCGGCGGCCTGACGACGCCCGAGCTGGCGCGGGCGTTCCTCGTGTCCGAGCGCGCGATGCAGCAGCGGCTGGTGCGGGCGAAGCGGAAGATCGCGATTGCGGGGATCCCGTACCGCGTGCCGCCCGACGAGCAGCTGCCCGACCGCCTCGGCGGCGTGCTGCGCGTCGTCTACCTGATCTTCAACGAGGGCCATACGGCGACCGCCGGCCGCGACCTGTTCCGCGCATCGCTGTGCGAGGAGGCGGTGCGGCTCGCGCGGCTGCTCGCGGCGCTGATGCCCGACGACGCCGAGTCGCTCGGGCTGCTCGCGCTGCTCCTGCTGGTCGACGCGCGGCGGCCGGCGCGGGTCGACCCCGAGGGCCGGTTCGTCGCGCTGGAGCAGCAGGACCGCGCACTCTGGGACGCCGAGCGGATCGCCGACGGCGTGGAGACGCTCGACCGTGCGCTGCGGCTGCGGCGGCCCGGCCCGTACCAGCTCCAGGCCGCGATCGCGGCCCTCCACGCCGAGGCGCCGAGCTTCGCCGAGACGGACTGGTCGCAGATCGCCGCGCTCTACGGCGGGCTCGCGGAGCACGACCCCTCGCCGGTGGTGCTCGTCAACCGGTCGGTGGCCGTGGCGTTCGCGGAAGGGCCGGAGGAGGGGCTGGTGATCCTCGACGGGCTCGCCGGCGATCCGCGACTCGACGGCTACCAGCCGTTCCACGCGGCGCGTGCGGAGCTCCTGCGTCGCGCGGGTGAGACCGCCGCCGCCCGCGAGGCCTACGCGCGGGCGATCGCGCTGTCGGCGAACGCCCGCGAGCGGGAGCAGCTCGAGCGGCGGCTCGCCGCGCTCTAGCCGATCAGCGCGGGGCGCGGGAGCACGTCGGCGGCTCGCGGCGGGCCGCCGAACGGGCCCGTCGCCC
>DASVRH010000298.1:0-12016 GCA_036388715.1 Solirubrobacteraceae bacterium
CGGAGCCACCCTCACCAGCCCCAGCTCGGGGACACGGAGGTCAGAGCGGGCGGCGGCGAAGGCGACCGGCGAGGAGGACGGCGCGAGGGAGACCAGGAGCCGGCCGGTCCGCTCGGACGCGGAGGCGCTCGCCGGTGCGGCCGCCGCCAGCGCCAGCGCGATGGCGAAGAGGACGGCCGGGCGCATCGCGGCGAGCATAACCAGCCAACCCGTCACATCCGGGGGCGTTTCGGTGGGCAGACGACGCCTTTCGCGCCGTCTGACGTCATGGAAGGCGCTCGTGGACAGTGCCCCGCCCGGCCGTACCGTCGCCCCACGGGGCGGCCGGGCGCCACGAGCTAGTAGCCGAGAGCGAACTTCGCGTCCTCGGACATCTTGTCCGGGGACCACGGCGGCGAGAAGACCATCGACGAGGTGACGTCGTCGACGCCGTCGAGCTCGCTGACGAACTCCTCGATCTGCTCGGTGACCTGCGGCCCGATCGGGCACGCGGGGGTCGTGAGCGTGAAGGTGACATGGACGTCGGAGCCGTCGATGTCGATGCCGTAGATCAGGCCGAGCTCGACGAAGTCGAGACCCAGCTCGGGGTCGATGACGTTCGTCAGCGCCGCTTCGACGTCGTCCACAGTGACCATGCATCAACTTTAGCCATCCCGGTGCGACCTTCCGGCGGAGAATTGGTTAGGTTTCCTGCATCGTCTCGCTCGACGAACACGCCTTCGTGCTGCGGGTCTGCGGTGACGAGGACCGGGCCACGCAGAGCCTGCGCCGCCCGCCTCTCTCGCGGGCGCTGTCGCTGGCGCGCAGCGACCTGCTCGTCGACCTCTCCGAGCTGCGGTTCGCCGACTCGTCGCTGATGCTCGATCTCGCGATGCTGGCCCGGCGCCTGCGCAAGACCGGCAAGTGCATGCGCGTCCAGGGCGCGCGGCCGCACATCCAGCGCCTGATCGAGATCGTGGGGCTCGACCGCCTGCCCGGCGTGCTCGTCGCCGCCCCGGCCGCCTGAGCAGGCCGCGCGGCGCGTACCCTGCGCAGGGCGATGCTGCCGCTGCTCGTCGTCCTCTTCATCACCGTCCCGATCCTGGAGCTGTTCGTGATCATCCAGATCGCGGACGTCATCGGGCCGTGGTGGACGATCCTCGTGCTGATCGCCGACTCGATCCTCGGCTCGATGCTCATGCGCTCGCAGGGGCGGGCGGCGTGGCGGCGGTTCAACGAGGCGCTCCAGGCGGGGCGCCCGCCCGCGCGCGAGGTGCTCGACGGCGTGCTCATCATCTTCGGCGGCGCGCTCCTCCTCACCCCCGGCTTCGTCACCGACGTCGTCGGGCTCAGCTTCCTCCTGCCGCCGACGCGCGCGGTGCTGCGCGGCCTGCTCGTGCGCCGCTTCGCCGGGCGGATGGTCGCCAGCGCGACGCGAGCGCGCACCACCCGGCCCCGCGGGCGCGGCTACGACGTCGAGGGCCAGGCGACCGAGGTCGACCCGCCGACGCTGCCGTGACGATCGGCCCCGAGCACGAGCAGCCGCAGGCGCGCGGCGACGCCGAGAGCGACGCGGTCACCGTCGCGTTCGGCGACCCCGCGGCGCAGGTGTTCGGCGTCGCGCGCATCGCGCTCGGCGGCGGCGAGGCGAGCGGGATGGGGATCCTCTTCGAGGGGACCGAGCCGGTCGCGGTGCGGACCGAGGGCGTGACCGTCGACGTCGTCGAGCCGCTGCGCCGCTGGAAGGCGACCTTCGAGGGCGCGTTCGACCTGGAGGTCGAGGCGCTCTCCGACCCGGCCGAGGTCTCGGTCGGCGACACGCAGGGCTACGAGCAGACCTGCCGCGTGCGCGGGACCGCTGGCGGCAGGGAGATCGACTGCCTCGGCCAGCGCGGGCACTCCTGGGGCCGGGTCGACTGGGACCGGCTCGAGCTGGCCCGCACCGTGTCGGCGTGGCTCGACGACCGCACGGCGGTGACGTTGACCGCGATCCGCCCCGCGTCGGCCAAGCACCACGCGGACGAGGCGCTCGCCGCGCACCTGGTCCTCGACGGCCGGCCCGTGCCGGTCGCCGACCCGCGGCTGAGCACGACCTACGACGGCGACGGGCGGCAGATCCACGCGGGGCTCGAGCTGTGGGTCGGCGACGACGACGGGGAGTTCCCCCATCGGGCCGCGGGCGAGGTCGTCTGCGGCACGACGCTGGACCTCGGGAAGCTGCGCCTGGACTGCGCGTTCTTCGAGTGGCGGATGGACGGGCGCGCGGGCGTCGGGCGCTACGACGTGGTGCGGCGGGCGACCGCTTGATCAAGGCGATCATCTCCGACTTCGGCGGCGTGCTCACCACGCCGCTCTTCGGCGGCTTCGCCAAGGTGATGGAGGCGCGCGGGCTGCCGATGGAGGCTCTCGGCCACGCGATGATGCACGCGACCGAGGCCCACGGCGAGAACCCGCTGTTCGACTTCGAGCGCGGGAAGATGACCGAGGCCGAGTTCTTCGCGCTGCTCGGCGACGGGCTGGAGGCGCAGGTCGGCCACCGCGTCCCGCTCCAGGACTTCGCCGAGCACTACTTCTCCCACCTCAGCCCGAACCACGAGCTGATCGACCGCCTGCGGACGCTGCGCGACGAGCACGGGCTGCGCCTCGCGTTGCTCACCAACAACGTCCGCGAGTGGGAGCCGCGGTGGAAGTCGATGCTGCCCGACGACCTCTTCGAGCTGATCGTCGACTCGGCCTTCGTCGGGATGCGCAAGCCCGAGCCCGGGATCTACGAGCTGACGCTCGAGCGGCTCGGCCTGCCCGGCGAGGCGTGCCTCTTCATCGACGACCTCGAGGTCAACTGCGAGGCGGCGAAGGACCACGGGATCACGCCGATCCGCTTCGAGACGACGGAGCAGACGCTGCGCGACCTCGGCGCCGCGCTGGAGCGGCGCGCGGCCTAGCGGCCTAGTTGTCGCAGCCGAGGCGGTCCCACAGGTAGAGCTCGAGGCACTCGGCCGCGAGCTCGAGGGACCGTTCACGGGACAGGTGGGGCAGGACCGTCTCGAGCGCCTGCTCCTCGGCGACGCCGGCGTCGAACGCCTCCTCGCCGCGGAAGCCGGCGGCGATCTTCAGCGCCTCGCGCCGGTTGTCGCCCAGCGTCGGGAAGACGTTGACGAGGAAGTCGCGGTTCGGGACCGGGTGGCCGACCTCGAGCGAGGCGTGCCACGCGGCGAGCATGTTGAGGTCGTGCTCGTCGAGGTCGCCGACCGCCTTGGCGTAGTGCGACGCGAGCTGCTCGTCGGGGATCTCGTCGACCCACGCGCGCACGAGCTCGCCCAGCAGCTGACGACGGGCTTCGCGCCCGACGGACTCGGCGATGACTCGGATGGCGTCGTGTGGCTCTATGAAGCAGAGGGGCATTTCAGCTCCCGGGGGCGCTCGGGAAGGAACGAGACGAGGCGCAAGCTAGGGCGCGGGTCGGACGGCAAAGCGCGGTGGTCGCGCGTGGGGTTCGCCCCACCCCGCAAAGTGGGAGCGCCCCATGGGAGAGCCGTCGCGAAGCGAGGAGATTCGGGTCCATGTCCCCCCGTCTCCTCCTCCTCGCCCTCCCCCTGGTCGTCGCCGCCCTCCACGCCCCCGCGGCCGGCGCGACGATCTTCTGCGTCCACCAGGGCGCCACGACGTGCCCCGCCGGCACCGCGGACCGCGACGGCGATCTCCAGGCCGCCCTCGACGACGCCGCCAAGGCGTCCGACGCCGACATCGTCACGATCGGGCCGGGCACCTACGAAGGCCCGTTCGAGTACCTCCCGCACTACCCCCTGCACATCGCCGGCGCCGACCGCGACGCGGTCACGCTCAAGGCGCCCGCGGGCCCGGGCGACGATGTCCTCAACTCCGGCGCGGCGTCGGTCGCGCACCTCACGGTGCAGATGCCGATCGCCGCGAGCTGGACCGGCATCTACGCCGAGGGCACCGCGGTCCTGAGCGACGTCGCGGTCCACCGGCCCGCGGGCACGAGCTACGGCGAGGTCGGGGTCCTGCTCGAGGGCGACGCGCAGCTCATGAACGGCGAGATCACCACGGACATCGATCGCGACATCGCCGTGAAGGTCAGCGGCGAGGGAACGCACGACGTCAAGGAGTCGACCCTGCGCGGCCGCTTCGCCGTCCAGGGCTACCCGAGCGTCAACGGCTGGACGCACGTCACGCGGACGCGGGCGAAGAGCCAGTACGGCCTCGCGTTCTGGGGCACCGACGCGCTGGTCGACAACAGCCTCGTCGAGACGGTCCCCGGCGGCAGCGGCGCGCTGCGCTCCTCCTGCGCTCCGGCGAACGACTCCTCCGTCGCCGTCGACCACGTCACGACCGCCGGCCCGACCAACGGCTACAGCGTCACCGTCGACTGCGACCACGCGAGCCGCAAGGCCGGGATGGCGATCCGCAACTCGATCCTCGACAACGAGCGCGCCTGGCACCTCCAGGGCGACGCCGGCGGCGCCGCGGCCGTGGACGTCACGTACTCGCTGATCCGCGGATCGCAGTTGACGGACCTCGAGGGAGCGAGCATGTCGCACATGGCGCACTCGTTCACCGACCTGGACCCGCGGTTCGCCCCCGGAACCTTCCGGCCGCTCGGCACGTCGCCCGCCGTCGACGCGGGCGAGCCCGGGCCCGCGGGGTCGCTCACCGACCTGCGCGGCGCCGCGCGCCTCGTCGGCAGCGCGCAGGACATGGGCGCGTTCGAGTTCGATCCGGCCGACCCGCCGCCGGTGCCGGCGCCGGCGGAGCCGGGCGACACGGCCCCGGCCGGCGAGCCGGCGCCAGCGCCCGCGCCGAACGACGCCTCGCCCGAGACCCCCGGCGGCGCCATCGGCGCGAGCGGAGCGCCCGCGGTCTCCGACGCCGACCTGCTCGCCGAGCTGCGCCGGACGCTCGCGCGCAGGCCGCGCCGTCGCGGCACGCGCTACCGGCACCGCTTCCTCGTCCCCGCCACCCTGACGATCCGCTGGACCACCCGGCGCCACGGCAGGCGCGTCGTGATCGCCCGCAGGAAGCTCACGCACGGCGTCGGCGACGGCGTCCTCAAGACGAAGCTCCGTCGCGCGGCGCGCCGCGGCAAGCGCGTCCGCGTCACCGGCGTGCTGGCGCCCGCGGGCCGCGCGAAGCTCAGCGTGACGCGGCGCGCGAGGCTGCGCTAGCCGACACGACCTCCGCGAACGCGGAGAACAGCCGCCCCGCCTGCGCCTCCTGGTCCGGGAGGCGCAGGCGGTCCGCGGCCCGCGCCTGCTCCTCGGTCACGCCCGCCTCCGCCAGCCAGTCGCCGTAAGTGGCGTACCAGCCGTCGAGCGTCGCGCCGTCGACCTCGGGATGGAACTGCACGCCCCATGCGCGGTCGCCGAAGCGGAAGGCCTCCACGCCCTGGCGGCGCGGGCCGAGGATCTCGACCGCTCCCTCCGGCAGGTCGAAGACGTCCTCGTTCCAGTGCAGCCCGACGACGGCCGCGTCGAAGAGCGGATCGTGGACGAGCGGCTCGAGCTCGTGCCAGGCGACCGTCCGCCGCGGCGACCTGCGCACCCGCGCGCCGAGCGCCCGCGCGAGGAGCTGGCCGCCGAGGCAGATGCCGAGGACGGGGACGCCGGCGTGCGCGGCCTCGCGCAGCAGGTCGAGCTCCGGCCCGAGCGTGGCGTCCGGCCCGACCGCCGACTGCGCCCCGCCGAACGAGAGGATCGCGTCGACCTCGTCGAGCGCGGGCAGCGGGTCGCGCGCGACGTTGCGCTCGTCGATCTCCAGGCCGAAGGAGCGCAGCGGCCCCTCCGCGAGCCCGAGGAACGGCTGCGCGAGGTGGTGCAGGCACAGGACGGCGGTCACCGCGCCGCGAGCTCCTCGACGGCGGCGAGGTCGAAGGCGCCGGCGTCGGTCCCCAGCCCTTGGGCGACCAGCGCGGCCGTCGCGCATCCCAGCCGGGCCGCGTCGGTCCGCGACCGGCCGAGGGACAGACCCCGCAGCAGCCCGGCCGAGAACGCGTCGCCGCAGCCCGTGGTGTCGACGACGTCGATCGGGAAGGCGGGCACCCGCTCGCTGCCCGACGCGTCGACGAGCAGCGCGCCGTCGCCGCCGCACGTCGCCGCCACGCAGCCCACGCCGCGGTCGACGAGCGCGCGGCACGCCGCCTCGAGGTCGGACTCGCCGGTGAACCCGATCGCCTGCTCGTCGTTGGGGAGGAACCAGTCGAGGTGCTCGAGCGCGGGCGCGATCCACTCGATCAGCCCCTGGTCGCCGGGAGCGAGCACGTCGGCCGAGGTCGTGACGCCGTTCTCGCGCGCGAACGACAGGATCTTCGCGGCCGCCTCGCCGCCCATGAACTCCGGCCCGCCGAGGTGGAGGAAGTCGGCGGCCGCGATCGCGTCCCATGGCGCGTCGTCGGGCCCGTAGGTCCCGTTCGCGCCGACGACGTGGAACGCGGGGCGCGACCCGTCGGGGCGGATCGGCAGCACGCTGGCCGACGTCTGGACGTCCTCGCGGCGGGCGAGCAGCGACGTGTCGACCCCGTCGCGCTCGAGCAGGCGCAGCAGCATGTCGCCGGCGGGGTCGGTCCCCACCGCGCCGGCGCTCGACACCGACGCGCCGAGCTTGGCCAGCACGAGCGCCGTGCCACCCGCCGACCCTGCGGCGGTCATCCGGATCTCCTCGACGAGCTGCCCGCCCTGGCCCTCGGGGATCGCCTCCACCGGCCGCACCAGCACGTCGAGCACGTGCACGCCCATCGCGATCGCCTTCACGTCCCGGCCTCCCTCGTCGTCCCGTACCTGGTCCGCACCGCGTAGTCCACGACCTCCGCGCGCTCCTCCTCGGACAGCACGCGCGGCTCCCCCACGCTGCGCGCCCGCCAGTACAGCGCGCAGGCCCACTCGAGCAGCTCGGTCGCGCGCAGCGCGCCCGCGACGTCGGCGCCGTACGACACCGCGCCGTGGTTGGCCATCAGCGCCGCCGTCCGCCCGTCGAGCGCGTCGAGCACCGACGCCGCCAGCCCGGGCGAGCCGAACGTGGCGTACGGCGCGACGCGCACGTCGCCGCCGAGCAGGAGCATCTCGTAGTGCACGCACGGGACCTCGTCGACGACGCATGCGAGCGCCGTCGCGAACGGCGCGTGCGTGTGCACGACGGCCCCGGCCTCGAAGCGCCGGTAGACGCCGAGGTGGAGATCGAGCTCCGACGTCGGGGCGAGCCGCCCCTCGACCGGATCGCCGTCGAGCGTTAGGACCGGGACGTCGCCGGCCTCCAGCTCGGCGAGCACCGCGCCGGTCGGGGTGACCGCGACGTGGTCGCCGGAGCGGGCCGAGAGGTTGCCGTTCGTGCCCGCCACGAGCCCGGCCTCGGCCAGCCGGCGCGCCGCCGCGGCGACCTCCTCGCGATCCGAGTGCAACATCGGCGCGACTCTAATGGCACGATCCCGGCGGCATGTCCGAGAGCTCCCTCACCCGCCGCGGCTTCATCGGCGCGGGCGCCGCGGCCGGCGCCGGCGCGATGTTCGCCGCCGACGCCGAGGCGGCCAAGCGCAAGCGCAAGCGCCGCCGCCGGAGGCGCAAGAAGCGCGCGCCCGCCGTCCGCCGCGCGGACGTCATCGTCGTCGGCGGCGGGTTCGCCGGCCTGACCGCGGCCCGCGAGGTCATGAAGGCCGGCAAGTCGGTCTTCGTCGTCGAGGCCCGCGACCGCGTCGGCGGCCGCGTGTGGAACCACGAGTTCCCGGGCGGCGAGCAGGGCGAGCGCGGCGCGATGTACGTCGGCCCGACGCAGAACCGCATCCTGGCCATGATGGACTCGCTCGGCATCGGGAAGTTCGACGCCTACCTGACCGGCAACAACGTCGCGATCATCCAGGGCGACCGCACCGAGTACAGCGACACGGGACCCACCGGCACCGCGCCGAACGACCCGACCATCGTCGCCGAGCTCGCGGCGGTGGTGACCGAGCTGAACGAGATGTCCAAGGAGGTGCCGGTCGACGCGCCGTGGAACTCCGCGCGCGCCGCCGAGTGGGACGCGCAGACGCTCGAGAGCTGGGTCCGGGACAACACGCAGACCGAGCGGTTCCGCTCGCTGCTGCCGGTCGCGACGCGGCCGATCTTCGGCACCGAGGCGCGCGACCTCTCGCTGCTGTTCACGCTCTTCTACATCGCCGCGTCGGGCGACGAGCGCAACCCCGGGACGTTCGACCGCAACTTCAACTCGCGCAACGGCGCGCAGATGTGGCGGATCGCCGGCGGCTCGCAGACCGTGGCGTTCAAGATCGCCGAGGAGCTGGGGCCGGGCCGGGTCAAGCTCCAGTCGCCCGTGCGGCGCATCGAGCAGGACGGCGCCGGCGTCACGGTCCGGACCGACAAGCACGTCTATGCGGGCAGGCACGTCATCGTCGCGATCCCGCCGGCGCTGGCGGGGCGGATCGTCTACGACCCGCCGATGCCGATGGAGCGCGACCAGCTCACCCAGCGCGTCGGCCAGGGCGCGCTGACCAAGGTGGGCGCCGTGTACGACAAGCCGTTCTGGCGCGAGAAGGGGCTGAACGGGACCGCGCTGAGCACCGACCACCTCGTCAACGTCACCTTCGACGACTCGGCCGAAGACGGGCTGCCGGGGGCCATGGTGGGCTTCGTCGGCGGCGACAACGCGCGCATCTACGCACGGCTGACCGAGGCCGAGCGGCGGGAGCGCGTCCTGGGCGACTTCGCCGCCTTCTTCGGCGACGAGGCGCGCAACGCGATCGAGTTCTTCGACACCCAGTGGCCCGAGGAGGTCTGGAGCCGCGGCGGCCCCGTCGGCATCCACGGCCCGGGCACGCTCATGGAGTACGGCCCCGCGCTGCGCCAGCCGATCGGGCGCATCCACTGGGCGGGCACCGAGACCTCGACGTACTGGAACGGCTACATGGACGGCGCGGTGCGCTCGGGCGAGCGCGCCGCCAAGGAGGTGCTCGGGGAGTGAGGCGGGCGCTGCTGATCGCGATCGCCGCGCTCGGGCTCCTCGCGCCCGCGGGCGCGCACGCGCGCGACCGCTGGGACACGCGGGTGCTCGCGCTCGTGCCGACGCCCGGCTTCCCCGCCCACGCCTACGCCCACCCGAACGGACGCGTCTACGAGGGGACGTACACGAACCCGAACGGCGACACCGTGCCGTCGCGCGTCTTCGAGTACGAGGGCGACGGGACGCTGCTGCGCTCGTGGACGGTCCGCGGCCAGAGCCTCGACCAGTCGCACGGCGTGCAGGTGGCGACGAGCGACGGCGCCGGCCGGCTCGTCCTGCTCGACAAGTCGCCGCCCCGCGCGCTCCTGCTCGACCCGCGCACCGGCGAGCAGACCGAGTACGCCCCGTTCCCCGAGGGCGCGATACCCAACTACGCCGCGTGGGGGCCCGACTTCTCCCTCTACGTCACCGACTACGCGCAGGGCGTGCTGTGGCGCATCCCGCCGGGCGGCGGGACGCCCGAGCAGTGGGTGGCCGACCCGCGCTTCGACGGCGGCGAGTTCGGCACCACGGGCATCGAGCTGGCCGCCGACCAGCGGACGCTGATGGTCGCGGTGCAGTCGCAGGCCGGCGGGGCGGGCGGCAACCCGTCCTCGGGGCGGATCTTCACGATTCCCATCCAGCCCGACGGCAAGCCCGGCGAGATCACGCAGTTCTGGGAGAGCCGGCCGGCCGACGGGCCCGACGGGTTCGGCATCGCGAAGAGCGGCAACATCTACATCGCGCTCCTGGCGACGAACCAGCTGGCGATGATCGACCCGCAGGGCCTCGAGAAGGAGCGCTTCCCGAGCGCGCCCGGCGGCGGCGCGAACGGCAGCCCGGTCCCGTTCGACACTCCCTCGAACGCGAGCTTCCTCGGCACGCGCGTCGTCGTGGGCAACCAGTCCTACTTCTCCGGCGATCGCACGCACCAGGCGATCCTCGACGTCGAGACCGGCGAGGAGGGGCTGCCCGAGCTCGTGCCGCCTGCGCCGCCGCGGGCCGAGCCGCCACCGGAGCCGGTGGCGAAGCCGAAGCGGAAGTGGTCGTGCAAGCGCTACAAGTCGCGCAAGAAGCGCCGCGCCTGCCGGCGGACGCTGGCCAAGCGCCGCCGCGCCGCCGCCCAGCGGCGGGGCTGAACCCCCCGCGAAGCCTGGGGTCCTCCCCATGGCCGGTGTGCCCGGCCATCGGGAGCCTGTCGGCATGCGCTACCGACCTTTGATCCTCCTGGCCCCCGTGCTCGCCGCGGCCGCCATCGCGGCGCCCGCGAGCGCCGAGACCTTCTGCGTCCACCAGGCCGGCACGACGTGCCCCGCCGGCACCGTCGACGAGCAGGACTCGCTCCAGCACGCCATCGACGACGCCGGCGCGAGCAGCGACGCCGACGACGTCATCCGGATCGGCCCCGGAACCTTCTGGGGGCCCTTCCTGCACAACTACTCCTCGCCCACGAAGATCATCGGCTCGGGCAGCGAGCACACCATCCTCACCGCCGGCGCGGGCCAGGCCGACACGGTCCTGACCACCGGCCACGCGCACGTGTCGAAGCTGCGCATCCAGGTTCCGCCGGTGCAGCACTGGACGGGCGCGCTGATCACCAACGGCGGCGTGCTCGAGGACGTCGTCATCGACACGGCGTCCCCCGACGTCGGCAGCCGCTTCGGCGCGACGCTGATGGACCAGGCGACGCTGCGCCGGTCGACGGTGAACCTCGGCCCCGGCGACAGCGCCGTCGGCGTGGACGCCAACGGCGACCAGCCGGTGGTCGCGGCGTCGAAGCTCAAGGCCGGGATCGCGCTGCGCACCTTCCCCGAGGACCAGGGCGGCACGCGCGTGCGCCGCTCGGAGCTGCTCGGCTCCGAGGCCGCCTTCCTCGCGGAGGGCTCTTCGGCCATCCTCGACAACTCGATCCTGCGCGCCGGGAACGGCGGCGACCTCATCGTCGCGAGCTGCGACAAGCACTCGGCGTCGATCACCGGCGACCACCTCTCGGTGCGCGGGCCCAACGCGGACATCGGCACCTTCGCGTCCTGCGAGCAGCCTGGCCTCGAGGCCTTCATCTCCCTGCGGAACTCGACGATCACGGGCACCAACTTCTCGACAGAGCGCCGCGGCGCCAACGGCGGCCGCGCGGAGATCGCGGTCTCGTTCTCGAACCTCGAGGGGCTCGGGACCGCCACCGGCGAGGGGTCGACCTCGCTCGAGGACACCATCGACGTCGATCCCGGCTTCTCCGACACCGCCCTGCACCTCGCGCCGGACTCCCCGCTGATCGACGCCGGCGCGCCGGGGGGCCCGTCCTTCGCGACCGACCTCGACGGCAACCCCCGGCAGGTCGGCGAGCGGCAGGACATCGGCGCCTACGAGTTCGTCCCGCCGGCGCCGGAGGCCCCCGCGGGCGAGCAGCCGGCGGAGTTCGACAAGCCGCCCACGCCCGCGGAGCCGGGCGCCGCGCCGCTGCCGGAGCCGGTCGTCGCCCCGTCGGGCCAGGCCGGTTCGCTGACCTCGGCCGCGCTGCTGCGCGAGCTCAAGCGGACGCTCCGCGGCCGCAAGGGCCGCCGGTACCGGCACCTCTGGCTCGTGCCCGGCACGCTGCGGATCAAGTGGGTCGCCGGCGGTCGCGTGATCGCGTCGGCCCGCGTCGAGAAGGCGACGACCGGCCGGTTCCGCCTGCGGGTCAAGCCGAGCGGGAACGGCCGCGCGCTGCTCGCGAAGGCCCGCCGCGTCACCGTCCGCGGCACGTTCACGCCGAAGGGCGGCGCGGCGATCCGCGCGAAGCGCCGCGCGGTGCTGCGCCGCGGCTGATTGACTGCCGGGCATGGCGAGCCACGCGGTCGAGTACGTCAAGACCAGGACCCCCAGCGGCACCCTGAGCCGCAACCTCCCCGCCGTCGAAGAGGCCGTCCGGCGGCGGGAGGAGGAGGGGTTCCGCCTCGTCTCCGCCGTCGGCGAGACCGACAACGGCGACCTCACCGGGGTGCTGCTGCTCTTCGTCAAGGACTGACGGAGGCGGCGCCCTCACGGCCCTCCTCGCGGCCGCTCCGCGCGCGGAGCG
>DASVRH010000299.1:0-8364 GCA_036388715.1 Solirubrobacteraceae bacterium
CGCCTCGAACGCGAACCAGACCGTGCTGGCCAGCGGCCGCGCGATCGGCGAGGTGCACACGAGGTCCTCGTCGTCCTCCTCGCTCGCGCCGAACGTGTCGCCGGTCTCGGGGCTCCCGTCGGTCACCGCCACGGCGCCCGCACGATCGTCGTTCGCGGGGACCTCGGCCGCGACGGTCTGGATGTCGCCGGGGGTGGTGCCGCTCCGGATGCCGACCTGGACGAGGTAGCTGAAGCCGGGCTGCGCCGTCCACTCGACCCGGCTCGCCGTGGTGAAGGCGGCCGCGTCGTCGTCGCAGCCGAACACGTTCGCCCCGGGGTCGCTCGCGTCGGGCGGGCCGTTGTCGGTGCCGTTGGTGTTGTAGACGGCGATGACGGTGTTCGCCGTCGAGCCGATCGTGTTCACCGACATCGTCGGCCCGGGTGGGTCGCCGCTGCCCGTCGGGGGCGTGACGAGGTACCAGACGCTGTGGGTGAGCTGCGTGGGCGGGGCGCCCGGGCACGTCAGCCCCGAGGCCGGGGTGAGCGGCTCGGGCAAGCCGTCCTGGGTCGTCGCCTCCACGGTCGTGCCGCCGAGGATCGAGTCGAGCGGGAGGGCCTGCGCCTGCTGGTAGTCGTCGTTGGCCGGCGGCGCGGCGGACGCCGGCGCGGGCGCCATCAACGCGAGCGAAGCCACCGCCGGTACGACGAGGCGAAGGCTCGAGCGGATGGAGGGCGAACAGCGCGTGCGTCTATCCGACCACGGACGAGCGGAGCGGTCAAGTCCCGCCGATCAGCGAAACAGGTCTTCTTCGCCCGGCCGGACGAGCGCGGCCGCTCCCGGCCCGTCCTCCCGCGTCACGAACCGCTCCAGCCCGCGGAGGACGACGATCGGCTCGCGGGTGTCCTTCCCGCGCGCGAGGTCGGCCGCCGACGCGGCCTGGTCGGCGGTGGCGATCCACGTCGCCTTCAGCTCGCGGCCGTGGCTGTCGCGGCGTCCGCGCCAGTCCTCCAGCGGCGCGAGGCCGGCGATCCCGATGGCGACGTCGGCCTGGCCGTGGCGCCACGCGCGGCCGAATGAGTCGGCGATCACGACGGCCGCCCGCGGATTGGCGGCGGCGCGGATGCGCCGGGCGGAGGCGTCGGGATCCTCGGGGAGGAGGACCAGCGTGCCCGGCTCGGTGTTCGAGCTGTCGACGCCCGCGTTGGCGCAGACGAAGCCGTGGCGGGTGCGGCAGATGAGGATCCCGCGCTCCGCCCGCACGATCGCCGCGCTCTCGTCGAGCACGACCTGCACGTGGCGGGCGTCGTCCTTGCCCTGCTCGCGCGCCAGGCGCAGCGCCTCGGGCCCGGGGTCGACGTCGTCGAGCTCCACGATCCGGCCCTCGGCCTTCGAGACGACCTTCTGCGCGATGACCGCGACCTCGCCGTCGGCGACCCGGCCGCGCAGGAGGGCGCCGAGGTCATCGCCGGGCCGGATCTCGGGGATGCCGTCGAGAGCGCGGGCGGCGATCACCGCCGCGCCTCTTCCAGCGCCGCCAGGTCCTCGGGCGTGTCGACGTCGAGCAGCAGGCCGGGCACCTCGTCGACGACGGCGTCGGGATGCAGACCGAGGTGGCGGTCGCGGCTGCCGGGGCCGAAGGCGGGGTGGATGGCGCCGGGCGGGCGGAGGAGGAGCGCGTTCGTGCCCGTGCCGTGCCGGTCGGGGACGACGACGACGGCCGGGCCGGGCTCGTGGCGATCGAGCAGCGCGTCGATCTCCTCGGCGGAGAGGAGGGGGCAGTCGCCGGGCACGAGCAGCGCGCGCGTCGCGCCCAGCTCGAGCGCCCGCGCGATCCCGAGCTCCGCCGCCGCGTTGTGGCCGGCGAGGACCGGCTCGTCGACGACCTCGAAGCCCCGCTCGCGCGCGGCCTCCGCCGCCGCCCCCTCCCGCGTCACCACCAGGACCCGGTCGAGCCGAGTGGAGTGGGAGAGGGCGTCGAGCACGCGCTCGGCCATCGAAGCCGCGAGGGAGGGGGCGCCGCCGAGCCTCTGCTTCGCCCGCCCGAACTCCTTGATGGGGAGGATCGCGACCGTCGTCACCGCGGCGAGGCTAACGGGCGTCCTCGAGCCAGGTGATCCCGTAGTCGCTCGACGCGGAGGCGTAGGCGGCCGGGCCGAGCGTCCCCGCCTCCTCGGCGGCCGCGAGCGCGCGGAAGAACCCCTCGAGCCCCGCCGGCGCGGAGAGCACGAGCATCCGTCCCTCGCGCGGGACGACCCGGTGCTGGGAGTGGGGGACCCTGCGCGGCGCGAAGACGACCTCGCCCGGGCCGATGCGGTGCTCGACCTCGCCGACGCGCACGACGTGCTCTCCCTCGAGCGCGCAGAACAGCTCGTCCTCGCGCTCGTGGACGTGCAGCGGCGTGTCGACGGGGTCGACCTCCTCGAAGGCGGCGAACGCCCCCGCCGTGCTCTCCGCCGACGCCCGCACGACCATCCGCACCTCGCCCCAGCGCAGCCGCTCTTCCATGGTTCTCTCCTATACGTCCGGATATTGGATATAGTCCACTCTATCGAGCGCCGCGCCTACGACACGACCCACCGCGACCGCCAGGCCGACTCGACGCGCCGGCGGATCGTCGAGGCCGCGGCAGAGCTGTTCGTCCGCGAGGGCTACGCCGCGACGTCGATCGCGGCGATCGCGGGGGAGGCGGGGGTCGCCGTCCCGACCGTCTACGCGTCGCTGCGCAGCAAGGCCAACATCCTGCGGGCGGTCGTGGCGCTGGGGGTCCGCGGCGACGACGAGGCGGCGACGCTCGCGCAGCGCGACGAGTGGCGCGCGATCGAGGACGAGCCGGACCCACCGCGGCAGCTGGCGCGCTTCGCTCGCCTGCATCGCGAGATCTGCGAGCGCGAGGCGCCCGTCTTCGCCCAGATCGAGGCGGCCGCGGGCGGCGACGCCGAGGCCACGGCGCTGCTCGCCGAGCACGACCGCCGGCGCTACGAGACCCAGACCCGCCTCGCGGCGGCCCTGCGCCGCGGCGGCGCGCTGCGGCCGGGGCTGGGGGCCAAGCGCGCGGCCGACGTGATCTGGACGCTCGCGAGCGAGCGCACCTACCTCGCGCTCGTCCGCGACCGGGGCTGGCGCCCCGCCGAGTACGAGCGGTGGGTGGCCGAGCAGCTCGCGGCGGCGCTGCTCGCGGAGGAGGGGGGAGGGGGCTAGGCGGCGAGGCCGAGCGCGAAGTCGAGCGTCTCGCGCGCGACCCGCGCGCGCCCCTCGGCATCCGCCATCAGCGTCGAGGTCACGAGCGACGGGATCTCGAGCTCGGCCCGCTCGTCGGTGACGAGCCCGTCGACGAGCCCGCCGTACGTCGCGGCGATGCCGGCGGCGTCCATGGTCTGCCCGGCCCAGCGCAGGAACTCGGCGGTCGGCCCCTTCAGGACCTCGCCGTCGACGATGGGGGAGACGGCCACGACCGGCGTCGGCGACGCGGCCAGCGCGTCCGCCATCCCCGGCACGGCCAGGATCGGGCCGATCGAGATCACCGGGTTCGACGGGCCGACGACGATCGCCCGGGCCGAGGCGATGGCCTCGAGCGCCTCCGGCGGCGGTGAGGCGGCCCGGACGCCCTCGTACTCGACGCCCTCCACCGGCCCGGCGCCCCCGCGGCGGATCATGAACTCCTGGAACGGCCACCACTCGCCGCCGGCCAGGACCTTCGTCCGCACGGGCGCGTCGCTCATCGGGACCACCGAGGCGCGGACCCCGAGCGCCTTCCCCAGCTCGCGCAGCGCCTGGGTCAGCGAGGCGCCCGCCGCCAGCCGCTCCGCCCGCCGCAGGCAGACCGCGAGGTCGCGGTCGCCGAGGTTGAACCAGACGTCGACGCCCAGCTCGCGCATCCCGTCCATGACGTGGAAGCTGTCGTCGCGCAGGCCCCAGCCACGCTCGTCGATCCGGTCGGCGAGCCAGTAGGTGACGAGGTCGGGGTCGGGCGAGACGTGCGCGCCGTAGATCTCGATGTCGTCGGCCGTGTTGGCGATGACGACGAGGTCGTCGGCCACGTCGGCCATCCCGCGCGCGAGCTTCGCCCCGCCGGTGCCGCCGGCCAGGACGACGACCGTCACTTCTTCAGGGGCGGGAAGAGGTCGCCGCCGGGCAGTCCCGTCACCCGGATCCCCGCGTGCGTCTTGTAGCGGCCGTTGATGCCGATCAGCAGCGCCGTCAGCGGCTCGACGAGGCGCGCCATCTCGAGCGGGCCGGCGTCCACGCAGCGCAGCCCGTCGATCTTCTCGATCAGCCCGGCGACGCGCCGCTTGTCGTCGCGCTTGGCCCCGCAGACGAGGACGTCCTCGTCGAACGACGCGCCGAGGTCCTGCAGGACCGGGCCGGCGACGGTGTGCAGCGCGCTCACGACGCGCACGCCGGCGGGCACCATCTCCTGCGCCTGCTGCGCGCAGGAGCCCTGCCAGATCCCGATCGTGCGCGTCGCCTTGCCGCCCAGCGGCGCCGCCAGCGGCACGGTCGCGTCGACGAGCAGCTGCCCCTCGCGCAGGACCTCGCGCAGGTTGAGCAGGTTCTCGGCCTGGTTGCGCAGCGGGACGCAGAGGAAGACGACCTCGTGCGCGGCCGCCGCCTCGGGGTTGACCAGGCCGGCGAACTCCCCGTCGGGGACCTTGTCGCGCGCCTTGCCCGCGGCCTCCGCGGCGCGGCCGGCGTCGCGCGAGCCGATGACCACCGGGACGCCCGCGGCGCCGAGGCGTACGGCGAGGCCGAAGCCGAGCGCTCCCGTCCCCCCGATGATCGACACGCCCTCGGACAAGGCGGGCGAGGCTATAAGGTCCCCGCCCGACGATGGCTCCCGAAGGCGCCGAACGCACCGACGAGTTCAGGGTCGAGGGCATGCTGCTCACCGACGTCGGCGGCACGATCCCGGTGAAGGTCCTCTCGACCCCGGGGATGATCGGGATGATGGAGCGCTGCTCGGCGATGCTCGCGCTCGAGCACCTGCCCGAGGGCCAGGCCACCGTCGGCTTCGAGGTCTGCGTCAAGCACGTCGGCGCCGCGGCGGAGGGCGCGCGGTGCACGGTCACCTCCAAGCTCGTGGAGGTGGCCGACGAGCGCAAGTGGCGCTTCGAGGTCGAGGTCAAGGAGGGCGACCGCACGCTCGGCGTCGGCACGCACGAGCGCCGCGTCGTCAAGCGGGCATGAGCGACACGCTCCCGCAGCGCGTCCGCATCCGCGAGGTCGGCCCGCGCGACGGCTTCCAGAACGAGCCCGAGGTCATCTCCACCGACGACAAGGCGGCGCTGATCGACTGCCTGGCGCGGACGGGCGTCAGCCGGCTCGAGGTCACGAGCTTCGTGCGGCCCGACGTCATCCCGCAACTCAGCGACGCCACCGAGGTGCTGGACCGGATCGACCCGCCCGAGGGCGTCAGCCTCTCCGTCCTCATCCCCAACGAGAAGGGCCTCGACAAGGCGCTCGAGCAGCGCGAGCGCTTCCACGAGGTCAACTGCTTCCTCAGCGCCTCGGAGAGCCACAACCGCAAGAACGTCAACCGCTCGGTCGAGGAGTCGCTCGCCGGCCTCGAGAAGGTCCTTCCGCGCGCGGCCGAGGCCGGGCTGCACTGCGAGGGGATCATCAGCGTCTCGTTCGGCTGTCCGTACGAGGGGCACGTGCCGCCCGAGCGGGTGTTCGCGATCGCCCAGCGCCTGCGCGACGCGGGGGCGACCGAGATCGGGTTCGGCGACACGACGGGCATGGCCAACCCGCTCCAGGTCCGCCGCTTCTTCGCCGAGGCCCGCGAGGCGCTCGGGCCCGACGTCGAGCTCACCGCGCACTTCCACAACACCCGCGGGCAGGGGCTGGCCAACGTGCTGGCGGCGCTGGAGGGCGGGTGCGACTCGTTCGAGTCGAGCTTCGGCGAGCTCGGCGGCTGCCCGGTGCCGAAGGGGGCGACGGGGAACATCGCCACCGAGGACCTCGTCTCGATGCTGCACGAGATGGGGATCGAGACCGGCATCGCGCTCGAGAAGGTCGTGGACTGCGCACGGCAGGCGCAGCAGGTGCTCGGGCGGCCGCTGGGGAGCCACACGCTCGTCGCGGGGCCCGTTGACTGGCATCGCTGACGACATCGCGGCCCTCGCCGGGATGGTGCGCGACTCCGCCGACGCGGGGGAGCGGGCCGCTGCGCAGTACGTCGCGGCGCGGCTGCGCGAGATCGGCGTCGAGGACGTCGCGCTCGAGCCCTACCGCTGGCCGCGCACGCACGTCTGGGCGCAGGTCCCGCACCTGCTCGCCTCGCTCGGCGGCCCGCTCGCGCGCGCGGCGGCGCTGATCTCCTACGAGCTCGACCAGAGCGGGCGGGTCCAGTGGGTGCAGCGGCTCCTGCCCAAGGGCGACGGCGTGAACGTCGTGGCGCGGGTGCCGGCGCGCGGCCGCGTGGAGCGGACCTTCGTGCTCGTCGCGCACCTCGACGCGCAGCGGACCGGCGTGATCTGGGACCGCCGGTTGATCGAGGGCGGCGCGAAGCGGCGTCTGGAGAAGCGGGCGATGACGCCCGCCGCGCTCGGCGCCGCGCTGGCGATCGCGCTGCCCTTCCGTTGGCTGAAGGCGGTGATGGCGCTCGCGCTGCTCGACACCGCGTCGCGGCCGACCGTGCCGGGCGCCAACGACAACGCGAGCGGCGTGGCGGCGGTCCTCGAGGTGGGGCGGAGGATCGCGGAGGAGCCGCTCGAGAAGACCGAGGTCCTGCTCGCGTTCCCCGGCGCCGAGGAGGCGGGCATGGGCGGGATGCGCGCGTTCCTGGAGCACCACCATCTCGATCCGCGGGCCACGTTCGTCTTCGGGCTCGACACGGTCGGCAGCGGCACGCCGATCCTCGCCGGGGCGGAGGGCGCGGTCCTGCAGCACCGCTACCGCGAGGAGGATCTCGCGAGGGTCGAGGCCGCGGCGGGCGCCGACCCTCCCGCGCGCTGGCGGATCGCCGCGTACACCGACCCCGTCCTCGCGCGCTTCGCCGGACTGCCCGCGGTCTCCCTGCTCAGCGTCGGCGAGCACGGGATGTACACGCGCTACCACCGCATGGACGACGTGCCCGAGCACGTCGACGTCGCGTGCGTCGAGCGCTGCGCGGCGATCGCCGAGGCGACCGCCCGCGCCCTCTAGCCCCGGCTGAACTCGGGCTGGCGCTTCTCGGCGAACGCGCGCGTGCCCTCGGTGAAGTCGTCGGACTCCGCGCAGATCTGCTGGTAGGTGACCTCCTGCTCGAGGGTGATCCCGAGCACCGGCTTCGCCGCCGCGTCCATCACGCGCTTGGCCAGGCCGACCGCCGTCGGGGCGCAGGCGAGGAGCTCGTCGACGAGCTGCTGCGTCGCCGCGTCCAGCTCGTCGGCCGGGGCCACGCGATTCACCAGGCCGATCCGCTCCGCCTCGACGCCGTTGATCAGCTTCGAGGTCATGATCATCTCCTTCGCCCGGCCGAGCCCGACGATCGCGGGCAGCCGCGAGGAGCCGCCGACGTCGGGGATCAGGCCGACGCGCGTCTCGGGCAGGCCGATGATCGCGTCCTCCGCCATCACCCGCAGGTCGCACGCGAGCGCGAGCTCCATCGCCCCGCCGATGCAGCCGCCGTGGATCTGGCAGATCGTCGGCTTCGCCATCTCCTCGGCGAGGTTCCACGCGTCGATGATCGGCTTGCGGAACGCCCGGAGCCCCGACGGGTCGGCGGCGAGCGCGCCGAGATCCTTGAAGTCCATGCCGCTCGAGAACATCGGGCCCTCGCCGCGCACGACGACGACGTGCACGGACGGGTCGATGCGGGCGGCCTCCAGGGCTTCCCCGACGCCGAGGACCAGCTCGGCGTTCATCGCGTTGCGCTTCTCGGGGCGATTGAGGACGACGTGGCGGACGGGCCCGCGGTCCTCGGTGGTGACGAGGCTCATCGCTTGAGCGTACGGCAGCCGACTAGGGTCGCACTGTGACGACGGACGCCCTGCGCATCGGCTTCGCCGGCTGCGGTCGCGCCGCCGCGGAGCTTCACCTGCCCGCCCTGCGGGGCCGCGCGGGGTTCACGGTCGTGGCGCTCGCCGACCCCGACGGGGAGCGCGCCCGGGAGGTCGCCGAGCGGTTCGGCGTCCCGCGGACGTACGCCGACACCGAGGCGCTCGCGGCCGACGACGCCGTCGAGCTCGTGGCCGTCTGCTCCCCGCCGCGCACCCACGCCGCCGCCGCCCTGGCCGCGCTCGAGGCGGGCAAGGACGTCTTCGTGGAGAAGCCGCTCGCCCTCGACCTCGCCGAGGCGGACGCCCTGATCGCGGCCGCGGAGGGGCGCTTCGCGGCGGTCGGCTTCAACCTCCGGCTCCACCGGCAGGTCATGGCCGCGCGCGAGGCGCTGGCCGCGGGCCG
>DASVRH010000300.1:0-5942 GCA_036388715.1 Solirubrobacteraceae bacterium
CGACGACGGTGGCGTCCGCCGCGTCCTCGACGTGGACGAAGGAGAACACCCCGGTGCCCTTGCCGACGACCGGGAAGCGCCGGCGGCCGACGTCCTCGGCGATCTGGCCCGTGTCGAAGTGCGTCTCGGGCCCGTAGAACATCCCGTAGCGCAGGACGAGGCCGCCGATGTCCACCACGCGCCGCTCGAGCGCGATGATCGCGGGCAGGGCGAGGTCCCAGGGGAACGGGGCGTCGCGCTCGTAGGGCGGGTCGTCCTCGGTGCAGACGCGGCCGTTGCCGGGCGCGTACATGAAGGCGATGCTCTGGAAGGCGCTCTTCGCGCCGACGGCCTGCGCCGCCTCGATGAGGTTCGGCGAGCCGACGAGCCGCAGCGGCACCATCTGCTCGTAGAACTTCTCCATCTTCCGCGGGTCGTAGCGCTGGGGGAGGGCCGTCGTCTGGTCCATCACGACGTCGGGGCGCACCTCCCCGGCGATCGCGAGCACCGCGCGGCGCTCGGTCACGTCGCAGACCACGCCGCGCGCGCCGGCCGCCTCGACCTCGGCCAGGCGGTCCTCGCGCCGCGTGAGCCCGACGACCTCGTGCCCGGCCTCCACGAGCCGCTTCGTGAGCGGGCGGCCGATGGCGCCGGTGGCCCCGGCGAGCAGCACCTTCATCGCGCACGCTCCCGCACGAGCAGCGCGACGAGCAGCACGGCCGTGGCGGTGAGCGCGACCGTGGCGAACCACGCCTGACCCGACTTCTCCGCGTCGTCGAAGTGGATGAAGTGGGGAATGGCATGGAGCGCGTACTGCAGCGCCAGGAGGCCGAGGAGCCCGATGCGCCAGTCCTGCCGCCGCGCGCCGTACACGGCGAGCGCGCCCAGCGCGATCTGCCAGGACCCGACGTCCATGAGGAAGTGCTCGTTGTACGGCGGGTAGCCCGCCACCACGTCGTAGAAGGTGCCGGGGAAGAGGAACGCCACGACCCCGAAGAGGATCTGGGACGCGCCGACGACGGCGATGACAGCGGTGACGACATCGGCGCGCGCGGTCGCGCGAGCCGGCTCCTGGAGAGTGGCCATGCACCGCATTCCACAGCAAGCTGGCCCTGTCGTTAAGGTCCACTCCGGCGTGTCTTCACAGGGCCAGTTCGCGCTCGACCTCCTCCTGCCGCTCGACCGCGGGGCGCGGACGCGGCTGCACGCGCAGATCGAGCGCGGGCTGCGCGACGCGATCCGCGACGGGCGCCTGCCGCCCGGCGCGGCCGTCCCGTCGTCGCGCGCGCTGGCCCGCGAGCTCGACGTCTCGCGCGGCGTCGTCACCGAGGCGTACTCGCAGCTCGTCGCCGAGGGCTACCTCGTCGCGCGCCAGGGCGCGCCGACGCGGGTCGCCGACGCGACCGCACCGGTCGCGCGGGCGGGGCGCGCCACGCGCCGCCCGTCGTCGCCGCGGTTCGACCTGCTGCCCGGCCGGCCCGACCTCGCGGCCTTCCCGCGCGAGCAGTGGCTGGCCGCGACGCGCCGGGCGCTGCGCCGCATGCCCGACGCGGCGATGGGCTACCCCGACGCCCGCGGCACGCCCGAGCTGCGCGAGGCGCTCGCCACGTACCTCGGCCGCGCGCGGGCCGTCGCGCCCGATCCCGAGCGGACGGTCGTCTGCAGCGGCGTGACGCAGGGCCTCGTGCTGCTCGCGCGGGTGCTGCGCGAGCGCGGCGAGCGCACGATCGCGGTCGAGGACCCCGGCTTCCATCTCCACCGCTGGTGCCTCGAGCGCGCGGGGCTGCGGCCGGTCGGCGTGCCGGTGGACGCCGAGGGCCTCGACGTCGAGGCGCTCGCGCAGAGCGGCGCGCGCACGGTGCTCGTGACGCCCGCGCACCAGATGCCGACCGGCGTCGTGCTGTCGCCCGAGCGCCGCGCCGCGCTGCTCACGTGGGCCGAGGCGGTCGACGGGCTGATCGTGGAGGACGACTACGACGCGGAGTACCGCTTCGACCGCGGGCCCGTCGGCGCGCTCCAGGGCCTGGCGCCCGAGCGGGTCGTCTACGCGGGGTCGGCGAGCAAGTCGTTCGCGCACGGGCTGCGGCTCGGGTGGGTCGTGGTGCCCGAGCGGCTGGCCAACCCGGTGGCCTTCGAGCGGCTCGCGGCCGACGGCGGCGGGCCGGTGCTCGAGCAGCTCGCGCTGGCCGACCTCATCGCCCGCGGGGACCTCGACCGCCACCTGCGCCGCACGCGGCGCGAGTACCGGCGCAGGCGCGCGACGCTGCTCGCCGCGCTCGCCGAGCACCTTCCGGAGGCCGAGGTGACGGGCGTCGCCGCCGGCCTGCACGCGCTGGTCCTCCTGCCCGACGAGGTCGACGAGGAGGACCTGCTCGCGCGCGCCGGCGCGGCCGGCGTCGCGGTGCAGGGGCTTGCGGCGCTGCGCGTCACGACCACCGGGCGGCCCGGCGTCGTGGTCGGCTACGCGCACCTGCCGCCGCCGGCCATCACCCGCGCGATCGCGGAGCTCGGCGCTACAGCCCGCGCCAGCCGGCGAGGCGCAGCGTCTCGCGCACCTCGTGCTCCGCGGCGCCGAGCACCAGAGCCGCTGCCGCGGTGACCGCCAGCGCGACGGGAAGCGCGCGCCACGGCCGGACGAAGAGGATGGGCAGCGCCGCGGCGGCGAGCAGCTCCGCGTAGAGCAGCGGCGCGACCCGCGCGGGCCACTCCGAGGCGAGGAGGATGGCCTCGCCGGCCAGCGCGCCCGCCAGCAGGGCGACCGACCCGATCCGCACCGCGACCGCCTCGCTCGCGGCCCGCCACGCCCCTCCCGCGAGCCCGAAGATCGCTCCCGCGGCGAGCGACGCCGCTCCCCACCCGACGATCACCGGGATGAGCCTCCGCTCCGCGCCGAAGTGGTGGACGTGGAGGACGTAGTAGGCGGCGGTGGAGGTCGACAGCAGGACGGCCCCGCTGACGGCGCCCGCGAGCGGCCGTCCGGCCAGCGCGCCGGCCGCCCAGCACGCCGCGAGCAGCGGGACGCCGAGCGCGGCGACCCAGCGGCCGTGCCGCAGGACGGCGTCGGCCTCCTGGTTGGCGAAGCCGAGCGCGATCCCGGCCGGGACCGCCACGAGCGCGGCGATGAGGGCGCGACGCATCGCCCCCAGCGTGCCAGGTCGGTGTCAGGGCGTTGTCAGCTTCAGCCGGTAGAGCACGTGGGGCAGGCCGCCGTGCGTGATGTCGCGGTCGAACACGAGCCCCGCCTTCTCCATCACCCGCCGCGACGCCGCGTTCTCGGGCAGCGTGAACGAGACGACCTCCTCGATCCCCAGCTCGCGCGCCGCGGCGACGGCGGCCAGCGCCGCCTCGGTCGCGAGGCCGCGCCCCTGCGCGGTTCCGACGAGCGCCCACGCCAGCTCGACGGCCTGCCCGCCGGCGACGCGGGTGGTGTTGAGGCCCGCCCGGCCGGCGAACGCCCCGTCCTCCTCGACCACCCACGGCCCCCAGCCCCGCGACTCCCAGTGCCGCAGGTCGCGGACGAGGAGCGCCGGGGCGTCGGCTTCGGTGAACGGCCGCAGCGGCTTCGGCCGCAGCCACGGGGCGACGGCGGGGTCGAAGAGCAGGCGGCGGTAGCTCGCCTCGTCTCTGGACTCGGGGGGCCGCACGTTCACGTCCACCATCGTGCCTATCCTCATTGGGTCGTGCCCAAGTTCCGCCTCGACAGCACCTACGCCCCCGCGGCCGACCAGCCGAAGGCGATCCGCGACATCTCCGCCGCGCTCGACGGCGGGGACCGGTTCACGACGCTCCTCGGCGCCACCGGCACCGGCAAGACGATGACGATGGCCGGGATCATCGAGCAGGTCCAGCGCCCGACGCTCGTCATCGCGCACAACAAGACGCTGGCCGCGCAGCTCTGCAACGAGTTCCGCACGTACTTCCCCGACAACGCGGTCGAGTACTTCGTCTCGTACTACGACTACTACCAGCCCGAGGCGTACGTCCCGAGCCGCGACCTCTACATCGAGAAGGACTCGGCGATCAACCAGGAGGTCGACCGCCTCCGCCACGCCGCCACCGCCGCGCTCTTCGCCCGCCGCGACGTGGTCATCGTCGCCAGCGTGTCCTGCATCTTCGGCCTCGGCTCGCCGGAGACCTACGACGCGAACATGATCATCCTCAAGCGCGGCGACTTCGTCGATCGCGACGCCCTGCTGCACAAGCTCGTCAGCCTCCAGTACACGCGCAACGACGCGGCGCTCGGCCGCGCGAACTTCCGCGTGCGCGGCGAGACGCTCGAGGTCTTCCCCGCCTACGCGGAGTCCGCCTACCGGGCGATCATGTTCGGGGACGAGGTCGAGCGCCTCCAGCACTTCGATCCGCTCACCGGCGAGATCATCGAGGACGACATGGAGCACATCGCCGTCTGGCCGGCGACGCACTACAACGTCAAGGAGGGCACGATCGAGCGGGCGGTCGAGGAGATCGGCCGCGAGCTGAACGCGCGCTGCGCCGAGCTCGAGGCCGAGGGCAAGCTGCTCGAGTCGCACCGCCTGCGCCAGCGCACGCAGTACGACATGGAGATGCTGCGGGAGATGGGCTTCTGCAACGGCATCGAGAACTACTCGCGCATCCTCGACGGCCGGCCGCCCGGCTCGCGCCCGTACTGCCTCATCGACTACTTCCCCGACGACATGCTCTGCTTCATCGACGAGTCGCACCAGACCGTCCCGCAGATCGGCGGCATGTACGAGGGCGACCGCTCGCGCAAGGCGACGCTCGTCGACTACGGCTTCCGCCTGCCGAGCGCGATGGACAACCGCCCGCAGACGTTCGACGAGTTCCTGAAGATCACGCCGCAGCTGCTCTTCGTCTCGGCCACGCCGGGCGACTTCGAGCGCGACCACTCGTCGAAGATCGTCGAGCAGATCGTCCGCCCGACCGGCATCGTCGACCCGGAGGTCGAGGTCCGCGAGACCCGCAACCAGATCGACGACCTCATGAACGAGGTCCGCAAAGTCGTCGACCGCGACGAGCGGATCCTGGTCACCACGCTGACCAAGAAGATGTCGGAGGACCTGACCGACTACCTCCTCGAGATGGGCTTCCGCGTGCGCTACCTGCACTCGGAGATCGACACGCTCGAGCGCATCCAGATCATCCGCGACCTGCGCCTGGGGGAGTACGACGTCCTCGTCGGCGTCAACCTCCTTCGCGAGGGCCTCGACCTCCCGGAGGTCGGGCTGGTCGCGATCCTCGACGCCGACAAGGAGGGCTTCCTCCGCGGCGAGACCTCCCTCATCCAGACGATCGGCCGCGCCGCGCGCAACGTCCAGGGCCGCGTGATCATGTACGCCGACAAGGAGACGGCGGCCATGCGCGCCGCGATCTCCGAGACCGACCGCCGGCGCGAGATCCAGGTCGCCTACAACGCCGAGCACGGGATCACGCCCGCCTCGATCGTCAAGGGGATCTCCGACATCGCCGAGTTCCTCCAGAGCGAGTCGAAGGTCCCGAAGAAGGGCCGGCGCGGCCGCACGCACGCCAAGAAGAAGGGCGAGCCGATGTCGCTCAACGAGCTCGAGCAGACGATCGTCGAGCTCGAGGAGGAGATGGCCGCCGCCGCCGAGGACCTCCGCTTCGAGTACGCCGCGCGCCTGCGCGACGAGATCCGGGACCTCCAGCGCGAGCTGCGCGAGATCCGCGAGCACGGGGCCCCTGCTTGAGCGACGACGAGAAGTACGACGCCTTCGGGCGGCCGATCGAGGAAGGGGAGGGGTCACGGAGCGACGAGGCGACCGAGTCGAGCGGCGGCTTCCTCCCGCCCACCGAGCAGGCGCCGGACAAGGAGGCGTGGTGGGCCGAGCCGGCGCCGCCGGCCCCGCAGTCGGGAGGCTGGGCCCCGCCCGCGCCGCAGTCCGGCGGGTGGGCCCCGCCGTCCCAGAGCGGTGGCGGCTGGGCGCCCGCGCCGTCCGCCCCGCCCT
>DASVRH010000301.1:0-3424 GCA_036388715.1 Solirubrobacteraceae bacterium
CACGAACGGCCGCACGATGCGCGCCGGGATCCCCGCCTTGCGAGAGCCCTCGGACGCGTCGCGCAGCGCGGTCACCGGCGCGATCTTCGTCGCGCGCAGCGCCGGGACGAGCCCGGCGAGCGTCGTGATGACGGTGCCGACGAGCATCGCGACGATCACGGTGGTCGAGGAGAACACCGTGCCGGCCTCGGGCAGGTCGAGCCCGATGGCGGCGAAGGCGCTCTGCAGGCCCAGCGCCAGGCCGTAGCCGACGCCCAGCCCGACGACCGAGCCGAGGAGGCCGATCGTGAACGCCTCCAGGACGACCGTGGACAGCACCTGCCTGCGCGAGGCGCCGATGAGACGGACCAGGCCCAGCTCACGCGTGCGCTGCGCGACGGTGATCGACAGGCTGTTGAGGATCGTCAGCGCGCCGACGAGGATCGCCACGCCACCGAACACCAGCAGCACGGTGCGGATGATCGAGATGAACTGCTCCAGGCCGTCGAACGTGAAGCGGTCGTGGTCGGCCGCCGTCTGGACCTGGGCCTCCGGCAGCGCCTGGGCCACCGCGCTGCGCACGGCGCCGGCGTCGGTGCCCTCCCGCCCGGCCACGAGTATCGAGTCGAACGCGTCGCCCTTGCCGAACAGCTCGCGAGCGGCGTCGAGGTCGAACACGGCCGTCGTCGCGACGCCCAGCGACTTGACCTCGCCGAACGTCGACACGCCGACGACCTCGAACGGCTTCGTACCCTCGACCGTGGCGATCTTCACGGTGTCGCCGATGCCGAAGCCCTCGTCCTCCGCGGTCTTCGCGTCGATGACGACCTCGTCGGGGCCGGTCGCCCACTCCCCGTCCTTCAGCTTGAACGGCGACACTCGGTCGGAGCCCTCTTCGCGCGCGTCGAAGCCGACGCCGAAGTACGGGCCCTGGCCGATCGGCTTGCCGTCGTCGCCGATGATCTTCGCGTTCTGGTCGGTGACGTCGCCGACGGCGACGCCGACCTCCGGCACCGCGCGCACCTTCTCGAGCGCCGAGGCGGGGATGGTCGGCTTCTGGATCGTCCAGTCGTCCGACGAGTCGACGGCGAAGGCGGTCTTGGCGGAGACGACGGCGTCGGTGCCGTCGTACGACGCCGACGACAGCGCGTCGGCGCCCTTGCGCTGCGTGTCGGTGAGCGTGAGCGCACCGCTGACGAGCGCGACCCCCAGCACGATGGCCAGGGTGGTCAGGGCCGTGCGCAGCGGGCGCGCGGCCAGGCCCTTGAGGGTGAGGCGGAGCATCAGGCGTGCTCCTTCATCGCCGCGAGGATCTGCGCCTCGTTCGGCTGGGCCATGTCGCCCACGATGCGGCCGTCGGCCAGGAACAGGACGCGGTCGGCCGTGGCCGCCGCGCGCGGGTCGTGGGTGACCATGACGGTCGTCTGGCCGTCGAGCTGGACGGCCTCGCGCAGCAGCGTGAGCACCTCGGCGCCGGACTGCGAGTCGAGGTTGCCGGTCGGCTCGTCGGCGAGCAGGACGGTCGGCCGCGTGATCAGCGCGCGGGCGATCGCCACGCGCTGCTGCTGGCCGCCCGAGAGCTCCGACGGACGATGGTCGCGCCGGTCGTCGAGGCCCATGCGCTGGAGCAGCGCGTCGAGCGCCGCCTTGTCGACCTTGCGGCCGGCGATGGAGAGGGGGAGCGTGACGTTCTCCTCCGCGGACAGGACCGGGAGCAGGTTGAAGGCCTGGAAGACGAACCCGACGTGACGGCGGCGCAGCTTCGTGAGCTGGGCGTCCTTCATGCGGGTGACGTCCTCGCCGCCGATGTGGACGGTGCCCTCGGTCGGGCGGTCGAGGCCCGCGAGCAGGTGCATCAGCGTCGACTTGCCGGAGCCGGAGGGGCCCATGATGGCCGTGAACTGGCCGGCCGGCACGTCGAGGCTGACGCCGCGGAGCGCGTGGACGGTCGCGTCGCCCTCGCCGTAGGTGCGCGTGACGGCGCGGGCGGCGAGGGCGGCGGTCGTGTCCTGCGTCTGCCGGGCGGGGGCGGTGTCGAGCACTGGTGGTTCTCCTGGGGCGGGATTGCTGTCGGGTGGGTTCATGCCGCGACCGGGGCCACGACGACGCTGCGACCGATCCGGTCGAGGGCCTGCTGGAGGGCGCCGGCGCTCAGGAGCGCGTTGGTGGCCTCCGCGAGGATCCGGCCGCGGAAGCCGCGACCCGGCCGGACGCCGATCGACGCGCGGACCTCGCTGCCGCCGTCGGCGGGCTCGAGGTCGTAGCGGACGTCGAACGCGACCGGCCCGGCCGCGCGCAGCGCCAGCCGGTCCTCGCCTGCCTCGAGGACCTCGACCTCGAAGCCCACCGAGACGCCGGCGAGGCGGCCCTCGACGCGCGGGCGGCAGCCCGGCGCGAGGCGCTCGCTCTCGAGGTCGGAGACCTCGAAGTCGACGGGGGCCCACGACGCGATCGCGTCGGGGTCGGTGAGCGCGTCGAGCACCGCGTCCGGCGGCGCGTCGACGGTGGTGGTGGCGGTCCAGGTCCTCATGACGCTGCCGACTCTCTCAGCGCCGCGGGGCCGTGTCGTCACCCGTGCTGACGATCTTTTCCGCGCCGGCAGGGTGATCCCGGCTCATCCTCAGGGATGAGAGGAACATCGCCCCGGGGGACGACGATCCGCCCCACGCGCGTGCCTAAGCTCGCGACACCGTGTCCCCCCGGGCCCTCATCGACCGCCTTCGCGCCCTCTCGCCGTACGGTCGCGACGCGGTCGCGGCGGTGGTCCTCGGGGCCGAGATGCAGGTCGAGGCGCTGTTCGTGGAGGAGTCGCGGATGGCGACCCACGCGCTCCTGCTCCTGCTCGCCGCGTGCATCGCCGTGCGGCGCCGCCGGCCGTTCCCCGCCTTCGTGGTCGCGATGGTCCCGTTCGTGTCGCTGCAGGCCCTCGGCAGCGTGGTGACCGACCACCTCTTCCTCGCGCTCTTCCTCTGCCTGTTCATGTGCTACTCGGTCGCCGCCAACAGCGACAGCCGGTGGTGGTGGCTCGCCGCGCCGATCGCGTTCGGCAGCGGGTTGCTGGCGATCTCGCTCGACGACTACGACGACACCGCCCTCGGCGACTTCCTCTGGCTCGGGCTGATGTTCGCGGCCGCCCCGATGGTCACCGGCCGGCTCGTCCGTCACCGCTCGCAGCTCCAGCGCGCGCTGCACGACAAGGCGCACAGGCTCGAGCGCGAGCGCGAGACGGCGGCCGAGCGGGCCGTCGTCGACGAGCGCACGCGGATCGCGGGCGACCTGCACGACATCGTCGCCCACGCGCTGACCGAGATGACGCTCCAGGCGACGGCGGCGGGGCGCCTGGCCTCCCGCGACCCCGAGCGCGCGGCGCTCGCGTTCGGGGCGGTCGAGGACCGCGGGCGCGACGCGCTCGGCGAGCTGCGCCGCCTGCTCGGCGTGCTGCGCG
>DASVRH010000302.1:0-4381 GCA_036388715.1 Solirubrobacteraceae bacterium
GCCCGAGGTCACGACGACCACCATCCCCGTCGAGGAGGAGCCGGTCGTCGAGACCGTCACCGAGCCGACGGTCCCGACCGGCCCGATCGAGCAGGGCGTGGACACCACCGCGCTGCCCGAGGAGCCGCCCTCCGACGGCACCGGCTGGCGCCCGGACCCGCCGGCCGCGCAGCCGCAGCCGCAGCCGCAGCAGCCTCCCGCCCAGCAGGCGCCGCCCCCGCCCCCGCCCGCCCAGGAGCAGCCGCCCGCGCAGCCCCAGGAGCAGGCCCCGCCGCCCCAGGCGGCCGACGCGCAGTACGGCGGCTAGGCGATCCGGTCGCCGGGCTCCGCGCCTTCGCGGGGCTCGAGCAGGATCACCGTCTCGCCGCGCATCGCGCCGAGCACCAGGACCTCCGACCGCACCGGCCCGATCTGGCGCGGCGGGAAGTTGACGACGGCCACCACGAGGCGGCCCTCCAGCTCCTCGCGCGCGTAGTTCGTGATCTGCGCGCTGGAGCGCTTCTCGCCGACCTCCGGCCCGAAGTCGATCCGCAGCTTCCACGCCGGCTTGCGCGCCTCCGGGAACTCCTCGACCGCCAGCACGCGGCCGACGCGCATGTCGACCTTCAGGAAGTCGTCGAAGGTGATCTCGTCCGTCACGCGGCGACCTGGAGGCCGATGACCTTCAGCCGCCGGGTCAGCGCGGTCATCGCGAACTGCCGCACCTCGGCGACCGACGCGCCCATGACCGCCTGCTCCTCGTCCTCGGGCGCCCACGGCGGCTTGAGCACGCCGTCGGCGTAGGGGGCGATCTCGACGAGCGTGCGCTGGATCGACTGCTGGTAGCGCTCGTCGCGCCGGGCCATGTCGCGCAGGAAGCGCGCGCCGAACGCGACGTGCCGGTGCTCGTCGCGCGCGACGTTCGTGAAACCCTCGACGAACCCGGGCAGCGTCCCCATCCGCTCGTTGTAGTCGATGATGAAGTGCTGGCCCGTGAGCGCCAGCATCCCCTCCACGACCATGTGGTAGATCGTGATCGCCTCGACGAGCGCCTCGGTGTCCTCGGGCTCGGTCGCCAGCCGGTCGACGCGCTGTCTGAGCAGCTCGTCGAAGACCTTCCCGAAGTTCTCGTTGAGGTGCTCGCTGGTCTCGGCCAGCCGGCCCTGGAGGTCGTCGGCCTCGAGCACCCCGACCTCTGCGTAGAAGCGGTCGAAGAACGCGACGTGCCGCGCCTCGTCGGCGATCTGCGTGCACAGGAAGAGCCGCATGTCCTCGTCGGGGACCGCGCGCATGATCGGCCCCAGCTCGGCCGCGACGCGCTGCTCGCCCACGAAGAACGACGAGAGCCCGTACATGCGCATGTACCGCTCCTCGGGCGAGAACTGCTGCCACTGCTCGCGGTCGCGGCTGAAGTCGAGGTCCTGCGTGGCCCACTGCTGGCGCTCCCACAGCTGGTAGAGCTGCTGGTAGCCGAGCAGCTGGGCGTCGCTGACGGCGGGGTCGGACGTCGCTCGGAAGTCGGCCCGGTCGGTGCGGTGGGACGAGGTCTCGGAGGCCATGCTCCGGACCCTACGCGAGCGTTACAGCACGTGCTGGAACGCCACGTACGTCACCGGGAGCGCCGCCCCGAACGAGAAGACGAACGTGGTCAGGCCCATCGTCACGGCGATCCCGGTGTGGAAGAGGGCGGCGAGGACGATGAAGGCCACGATCCCCGGCGCGCCGAGCAGCACGAGGAACGGCGCGCCGCACTCGAAGGCGATCGTCCCCCACGACGCAAGCCGCGAGACCGTCCGCACCTGGCCGGCCTTCGACACCCCCGGGCTCGCGTACGTCGACACCCGCAGGATCTGCGCCACCGCCTCGCCGCTGCGCCACACGCGCGACGACGCCTTGGCGATCCCCGCCGTGAAGTACGACAGGACGAGCTGGCCGGTCAGGAACGCCGCCGCGACCCAGGCCAGCGGCCCGTCGGGCTGCAGCGCGAAGACCGCGACCGACACCCACACGAGCGTGAGCATCTGGTCGGCGCCGTCCATGCCGACGAGCAGCCGGACGTGGATGACGAGGTGCACGGCGAGGACGGCGAGCGCCAGCCCGGCGGCCAGCGGCGCCGACCACGTCAGGGCGAACGGCGCGCTCACGGCGGCCGCCATCTCCGCGCCCAGCAGCCACGGCAGCACGCCGGGCGCGAACATCGCGTCGAACGTGCCGCCGAGCAGCGGCCGGTTGAGGAAGATGTAGTAGCGCGAGCGGACGACCGGCCAGCTGAACATGCGACCGAGCACCTGGTCGCGCGCCACCAGCAGCTCCGCGCACTCCCACACCGCGCCGACGGCGCCGAGCGACGCGGCGATGACGAACGCGGTCTCGAGCGTCATGACGCCACCGCCTGAGGCTCTGCCGCGGGCGCGGCGAGCGCGGGCTCCTCGCGCCCCAGGCCGTCGTCCTCGAGGGCGTGGATCGCGGAGACGAGGAAGACGCCGGGCCCCGACCTCCCGCGGTACCCGGTCGTGCGGGCCAGCGCGAACTGGACGCCCGTCGCGGCGAAGTCGTGGCGCAGCGTCGACACGTAGTTGAGCACGAGCAGGTACGGGAACGACAGCACGAGGCGCCGCGGCATCGGCCGGCCGCCGGGCGGGGCGTCGTACGCCGTCAACGACGAGCTGAGGTCGACGAGCGCCTTGCTCGAGCGCCGCAGCGGGTTCCACAGCGACAGGCAGTGCCGCCGCTCGCCGAAGTGGACCTCGCGCCACGGCGTGACGCGGCCGTCGGCGAGGCGGTCGCGGTACAGGAGATGGAGGTCGGTGTTCCCGGGATTCGGGGCGAAGAACGTCCACACGGGCACCAGCCCGGCGATGTCGTAGGCGACGATCTTCCGCAGCCATCGCGGCTTCGGTCGCGGCAGCTGGTTGAGGACGGACGCGAGGAACCAGAACCCGAGCAGCGCGGCGACGAGCACCACGCCCGCGGTCCCCACGACGCCGCTCATCGCCGCCGCGGGTCCAACGCCCGCTGCCGTGCCCGCAGAAGCGCCCGAGCCGAGCGGCCCACGTCGTTCTCGTCGAGCTCGAGGCCGCCCACGTCGCGCTCGAAGTCCCCCTTCTTGAAGGGGACGCCGGCCACCACGACGACGAGCTCCTCGGCCGGATGGAAGATCATCCGCCGGTCCTTTCCCACCACCGCTTCGCCAGGGTCGGCGACGGCCTCGTCGAGCGTCGAGGCGCCCCCGACCGCGTACTGGGCCCGGTCGTCGTAGACCAGGTACTGCTGACGGCCGGGCTCCTCGCTCGCGCCGCCGGCGGCCTCCTGGGCGCCCACGCCCCGGACAGCGTCCATGGCGCCGGCATAGGCGAACGGCGGGCCCAGGAGCTGCATGTCCTCCTCGTGCGGCGCGACCTTGCCGACCACCGCCCGCTCGAGCTCGCTGAGCTGCGGGCGCACGCACACGACCGTCACCTGGGCGGGCTCCGCGTCGGGCGAGCGGACGTACTCCTTGGCCGTGAAGAGGCCGTGGTCGAGCGGCGCGCCGTTCCACACCGCGACCTCGACGCCGGCGTCGGCACCCGGCAGAAGGGTCACCTTCTTGGCGATCGGCAGCGCGCGGTAGAAGACGTCGACGAAGACCTCCTGGTTCGTGACGTCGCTCCCGCGCAGCGCCTCGATGCCCTTTCGCTGCTGGTCGAGCAGGCGCTCGGAGGCGGCGGCCGCGCGGGCGTCGTCGCCCGACGCGAGCGCGCCGACCGCGTCCGCGACGCCGGATCCGGAGGACGGCCCGACGATCGACAGCACGCTGCCCTCCCGCAGGAGGCCGTGCTGCTCGTCGCCCTTCGCCTCGACCTCGACCACCTCCGGCTTCAGCCGGCGCACGTAGCGCTGGCCGCACTCGAACTCGATCGCCTTCTCGGCGACCAGCACGGCGCCGTCCAGCTCGATCCTGCGGTTCACGGCGTGCCTCCTTCCAGCAGCTGCTCGCGGATGCGGAGCAGCGTCTGGGCCGAGCGCGTGACGTCGAGGGTCGCGAAGTCAGGCTGGGTCACGGCCTCGAGCACCGTGTTGCGGTCGAGGACGGTCGGGTCGTAGCCCTGCCAGTTCGCGCCCCAGATCGAGCCGGGGCCCTGGCGCTGCTGTTGCTGTTGATGACCTTCGGCGCCGTCCGCCCCCCGGTGGTGGGCCTCCTGCTGCTGCACGATCTGGCCGTCCTGGCGCTCCTGCTGCTGCTGCTGCATCTGGTCCTGCTGTCCGTCGATGTGATGCTCCTGGCGCTGCTGCTGCTGTTGCTGGGCCTGATGGTGACCCTGGTCGTGGTGCTGCTGGTGGGCCTGCTGATCGTGGTGGGCCTGCTGATCCTGATGGGCCTGCTGCTGCTGGTGGGCCTGCTGGTCCTGGTGGGCCTGCTGGT